>NZ_LZMG01000058.1:0-42456 GCF_001673615.1 Mycobacterium sp. 1245499.0 | reverse complement strand
CTCGCGGCTGCGCAGCGCGCCGCCGTTCGCCGTGCATCGGCTGTGGCTCGACCGACCGGTCGCGGCGCACCGGCCGGCGTTTTTGGGCACCGCCGGCCATGAACCGCTCGACAACATCAGCGTGCTGGAGCGCTACGAAAGCGAAGCCCGCGACTGGGCCGGCGCGCATCATGGTTCGGTGGTCGAGTTGCACTCGTACGCCCTGGATTCCGCGCCGTCGCGGGACGCCGCGCTACGACAGCTACACAGGGTGTATCCGGAAACCGCTGCGGCGCAAATCGTCCACGAGAAGCTGCTGCATCGCAGCGACTGCCCGCTGTTTGCGCCGGGCTCCTATCCCTTCCGTCCCCCGGTCCGCACGCCCACGCCGGGCTTGTTGCTGGCCGGCGACGCCATCCGCATCGACTTGCCGGTGGCGCTCATGGAGCGCGCCGCAACCACCGGCTGGTGCGCCGCGAACCAACTCCTGCAACGATGGGGATTAGCCGGACACCCGTTGGCCACGGTACCCACCCAAGGCCGGTCACCGCTGCTTCGATGGCTTGCCGCCCGCGAAAGATCCACCAAACCATGAAGTTCCGCGAACAGCTACAGCAGCGCCTGTCCGCCACCCGGACCAAAGGGTGGCCACTGCAGGTGATCCCGCGCATGTCGTGGGCCGATCAACGCCCGACCTATCGCGACGCGCAACCCGCCATCATCGAGGGCGCGCTGCGCCGCTCGCAGCGCAAACCCACCGGCAACTGGTACGCCTTCGCCGCCAGTCACCAGGTCCCCGCCGGGCGCCCAGTCGGCGCCCGGGTCGCCGGCGTCGAGGTCGTGGCCTGGCGCGACGACCGCGGGCGGTTGTGCGTGGGGCCCCGCAGTTGCCCCCATTTGGGTGCCGACCTCGCCACCGGCACCGTGCACCGGGGCGCGCTGATCTGCCGCTGGCACGGGCTGACCCTGGACGGACACGCGCGCGAATTCGGCTGGAGCCCGTTGCCCAGTCATGACGACGGTGTCCTGGCATGGGTGCGGCTCGACGCGGTGGGCACGGAGGACCCGCTGGACCGGCCGGTGATTGCGCAGCGGCCGGCCGGCGACACCCTGAGCGCGGTCGCCCACGTGGTGGGGGTCTGCGAACCGAGCGACGTCATCGCCAACCGGCTCGATCCGTGGCATGGGGCGTGGTTTCACCCCTACTCGTTCACCCGGCTCGACGTGCTCACCACCCCCACCGAAGAGGCGGACCGATTCATGGTGGCGGTGACCTTCCGGATGGGACGCGTCGGAGTCCCTGTCGTCGCGGAGTTCAGTTGCCCGGAGGCGCGCACCATCGTCATGCGCATCGTGGACGGCGAGGGCGCGGGCAGCGTCGTCGAAACCCATGCGACACCAATGGGTTCGGGTCCCGACGGCCGACCGCGCACCGCGGTGCTGGAGGCCACCATCGCGCATTCGGACCGGCCCGGTTTCACGCGCGCCGCTCGGGCGGCGCCGCTGATCACACCGTTCATGCGTTACGCGGCCACCAAACTGTGGCGCGACGACCTCGCCTACGCCGAGCGCCGCTATCAGGTTCGCGCAAGTTCGTAGGGTCAAGCCGCCAGCTGGTCTCTTGGCACGCCCCGTGCCGGGTTGTCCGTGCGGCGGCAGGTGCGCTGCCGACGCCAGACGGCACGACCAGTTTTGCCCGTTCCCAACTTTTATGCCCAAACCGGGGTTTCACCGCGCCGCTGAGGGGAACGCGGGGATAAGCCGCCTGATGCCTCAGGCGGCCGTATCTGAATTCATGCCAACCAAGGAGATTTGATGGCGGAGGACGGCGGGCGCAGCAACCCGGTCAAGGGTGTCGTCGAGGGCGTCAAGGCAGTGGCCAAGCAGGCCCTCGGCGCGGTGTCCGGCCAGGAGTATCTGGTCCGCGAAGGCAAGGCCCAGCAGGCTCAGGCCAGCGGCTACATTCCCAGCGCGCCGGGCGCCGAGCCGCCAGACCTCGCGGAGCCGACGACGCCGCGGGAGCCGTTGCCGCCCAAGAACGACCAAATCGCCCCGGAACTTCGGACCGCGACCGGGACACCGGTCGAAGGCCCGACCACCGCGCGTGGGCAGCAGGGCGACTACCTGACCACCGCTCAGGGTGTGCGGCTGTATGACACCGATCATTCGCTGAAGGCCGGTGAACGCGGCCCGACGCTACTGCAAGACCACCATCTGCGCGAGAAGATCACCCATTTCGATCATGAGCGCATTCCGGAACGTGTGGTGCACGCCCGTGGCGCCGGCGCCCACGGTGTGTTCCGCGGCAACGGCGCAGCCGAAAAACTGTGCAAGGCAGGGTTTCTCAAGTCCGGCGCCGAGACGGCGGTATTCGTCCGATTCTCCACCGTGATCGGCTCCCGCGGATCGGCCGACACCGTGCGGGACACCCGCGGGTTCGCCACCAAGTTCTACACCCACGAGGGAACGTTCGACCTGGTCGGCAACAACATCCCGGTGTTCTTCATCCAGGACGGCATCAAATTCCCCGACATCATCCACGCGGCCAAGCCGCACCCGGATCGCGAGATCCCGCAAGCCCAGACCGCGCACGACACCTTCTGGGATTTCGTGTCGCTGCACACCGAGGCATCCGCGCACACCATGTGGGCCATGTCCGACCGCGCGATCCCGCGGTCTTACCGGACCATGGAGGGCTTCGGCGTCCACACGTTTCGGCTGGTCGCGCCCGACAACACCACCTCGCTGGTGAAGTTCCACTGGAAGCCGCGCCTGGGGGTGCATTCGCTGGTGTGGGAGGAGGCGCAGATCGCCGCCGGCGTCGACCCCGACTTCCACCGCCGTGACCTCGCCGATGCCATCGAGGCGGGCGCCTACCCCGAATGGGATCTGGGCATCCAGGTGTTCCCGGACACCCCGGAGCAAATGTTCGAAGGCATCGATCTGCTCGACTCGACCAAGATCGTGCCCGAGGAGTTGGCCCCGGTTCAAATCATCGGCACCATGCAACTCAACGCCAACCCGACCAACTTCTTCGCCGAGACCGAGCAGGTGGCGTTTCACATCGGTCATCTGGTTCCCGGCATCGACGTCACCGACGACCCGCTGTTGCACGCGCGGTTGTTCTCCTACCTCGACACGCAGATCACCCGCCTGGGTGGTCCCAATTTCGCGCAGATCCCGATCAACCGTCCGCACGCGCCGGTCAACGACATGTTGCGGGACGGGTTTCACCAACACGGCGTACATCCCGGCAATGCGCCGTACCGTCCGAATTCCATTGACGGCGGATGCCCTTTCGCCGCCGGAGCCGATCTCGCCGCCTTCATCGAGTCCCCGGTCCCACTGCCCGCGTCGACCAAACGTCGCGCAAATCCCGCGAGCTACGACGACCACTTCAGTCAGGCGACCTTGTTCTACCGGAGCCTGCAGCCCGTCGAACAAGCCCATGTCGTCGAGGCGTTCGCCTTCGAGTTGGGTAAATGCTACGAACAGGTGATCAAGGAACGCGAGCTCGCGGTCCTCGCGAAGATCGACACCGAACTGTGCGCCGCCGTCGCGGCGCAGCTGGGTTTGGAGCCGCCCGTCCCGGCCGCGGCGCCTGCCGCCCCGGCGGTCAGCCCGGCGCTGTCGCAAGTCGGCCAACGATGGCCGGTGGCCGGTCGCCGCATCGGTATCCTCACCGACGCCGAGTCCGACACCGGCCAGGTGACGGCGGCGGTGGCCGCGATCACCGCGGCCAAGCTGGTTCCCCTGGTGTTCGCGTCGCATGGCGGAAAGCTGAACCGCGACGGCGGCCCAACGGTTTCTCGCACGTATGCGACGGGACGATCCGTGGAGGTCGACGCCGTTCTCGTCGCTGGATCACCGGTCGAGGCCGGTGCGCGAACCCTCGTGGACGAGGCGTTCCGTCATCTCAAGCCGATCGGCGTGCTGCCGCAGGGGACCAATCTGCTTGCGGCAGCGGGCCTTCCGGCGGAAGGAGAAGGTATCTTCACGGGCTCGGACGCGTCGGACATCGTCTCCTCGCTCGTCGCCGGCCTCGAGGAGCACCGGGTGTGGAACCGCGTAGTCCCCACCTGACCGGTCCGACCCGGGATCGGCGAACGCCGAACCGCTTGCCTCGCGGCGATCGTGACACGCACCCGGCATAGCTGAGGCTACTTCGTGCCTTCCGGACCCGTCGCCGCCATGCCATCAGGGCTGGTGGCGGAGGAAGTGGTCGCCGTGGTGACCGAGCGGTGCCGGCCGCGGGCCGAACGCCGCCACACCAGCACTGACGCACCCGTAAGCAGGACCGCCAACGCGATCGCGGTGGGCCACATGGCCAACTGCGCGAGCCACAAGCGCCGTTGCAGGCGCAGCACTTTACGTTCGGCGCGGCCCAGCCGTCGCGACGTTTCGATCACGGTCATCGCCAGATCAGATACCCGGGGCGGAGTCGTTCAAACCGTCGCGGCGCGCGGCGAGGTCATCGCACCAAGCAGTTAACCATTCAGCTGATGAACCACCGGATCCGACGATTCGCACCGCCCCGCGGCGGGAATGCTCCGACCAACAGGGGGAAAGCATGGACGGCATGGCAAATGGCGAGATCGACGGCGTGGCGCAGGCGGTAGGTAAGGTGACCGAGGCGCTGGAAACCATCGAGCGCGCCCGTGGGCATCTGTATTCCTTTCATCAGCTCACCGGCCGGGCCGACCTGCAACTCGACGAGGCGGTGGCGCGGCTGCGCGAAACCGGCCACGCCGATCTGGCGCAACACATCAGCACCGAGCTGATCGGACGCAACGTCCTGCCGGGCCGGTGGAGCTTCCAGGTGCTCGAGGACTACGACGACGGCTACTACCGCTGCTTCACACAGATCGAACAGCTGGTGCGAAGCCGGCTCACCGAGGGACGGCGCCACGTCTACGAGATGGCCCTCAAGGAGCGTCGACGCACCGACGGACACCCGGCCCACACCGCCTCCCCCAGCGACGAATCGGCGAAAGGTGAATCCCGGTGAGCGACAAGCAATTCAAAAAGGGCGACAAGGTCGAGTGGCAAAGCCACGGCACCACGGTCCGGGGCACGGTCGAGGGCAAGATCACCTCCGACACCCAGGCCGCCGGGCGCACGGTGCGGGCGTCCGAGGACGAGCCGCAGTACAAGGTGCGCAGCGACAAGACGGGAGCCGACGCGGTACACAAGCCCGAATCGCTGCGCCGCGCAAAGTGATGCGCGACAACCGCATCGAGGAGTCACCGTGACCGACGACCAACACACCACCTGGGAGCGCTTCCGGGACACCGTCAACATGACGGCGCGCGAGCTGGAAAACTGGCTCGGCACCGAGGAATCGAAGAGTGTCGGCGAAAAGCGGAGCGGAGCCGAGTCCACCGGCCACGCCAGTGGCCGTCACATCGTCAAGATACTCAAGGCCAAACGCGCCGACCTCACCGAGGCCGACTACGCGCACATGCGAAAGGTGGTCGGTTATGCCAAGCGCCACCTGGCGCAACGCCCGCAGGGCGACATCGATGAAAGCCCCTGGCGGTACTCGTTGATGAACTGGGGCCACGACCCCGCGAAGTCCCGATAGCGCCCGCTCGGCGCGGCTGAGCCGCCGCGACGGCGATCCGCCGAGGGTGCCGTAGGCTGATGGCCACCGAACGCTCCGGCGCGTTTCGACTGCCGCGGATAGCGGTCACCGATACGCTGGCCGGCGTATTTGCAAAAAGGATGCGGGTAAGTGACCAAGCGCGCCGCCGCTGACCGGCGACCAGATCGAGCCGAACTCGAGAAATTGATGTCGGCCGATATGCGCGCGATCACCGCCCAGTCCGACCGCATCGGCCGCCACTTCGCCCGGCAAAACGATGTCAGCAGCACGGATTTTCACGCGTTGCTGCACATTATGGTCGCCGAAACCGCCGGGGAGCCGTTGACGGCGGCCCAGTTGCGCCGCCGCATGGACGTCTCACCGGCCGCGATCACCTACCTGGTCGACCGCATGATCGACGCCGGCCACGTCCGTCGCGAACCCGATCCCCAGGACCGGCGCAAGACCCTGCTTCGCTACGAGAAGCCGGGCATGGCGCTGGCCCGCTCGTTCTTCACTCCCCTTGGCGCCGAGCTACATACGGCGCTGGCCGACCTTCCAGATCGCGACCTGGCGGCGGCGCATCGGGTGTTCACCGCGATGATCGAGGCGATGGCCAGCTTCGAATCACGGCTGGCCACACCGGGTCCGAAGACGCCCGCGGCCCCCGAACCTAAGGTCAAGGGTCATCGCGGTCCGGCGAGACGCGGCGCCGCGCCCGACTAGTGAACCGGCCGCTCGGCGGCGCAGCCCAGTAGCCGCTGCTCGATAAGGTCGGCGCCGTGGGCCACGCCCCCCGTCGCGGCGAGCCCGGCGGCCACCCGTTGCGCGCCGTCGGCCATCGTCATCGCCTTGCGTACCTTGGCTCTCAGTCGCGCCACGGTGAGCTTCTTGGCGGTCAACCGGGTTCCACAGCGGGCCATCTCCACTCGCCTGGCGACCTCGGCCTGATCGCGCGCGAAGGGCACAACGCAGACCGGCACTCCCCGATCGAGGGCCTTCAACGTCGTGCCCATCCCCCCGTGCGTGATGGCGCAGCTGGCGCGGGCGAGGATGGCCGCGTGCGGCACGAACCGGCGCACGGTCGCGTTCTCGGGTCGCGGCAGACCAGCGGGCACACCGGCCGGGAACGTCGCCACCACGTGCACGTCCTCGTCGGCGAGCGCGCGCAACGCGATTCGTCCCAACGCCTCGTCACCCTGGCGCAACGAGGAGGTGTTCACCAGCACCATCGGACGTTCGATGGCGTCGATCCACTCCGGTGCGGCGGCCGTCGAGGGCTCGAATGCGCAGGCACCGATGTGGTGCACCACGCCGGACCATCCCGGATGCGGGTACTCGAACGGCTCGCCGCCGACCGCCAATACCAGCGGCGCGCGCCGGATGAAGCCGTCCACCGAGGTGACCGGCGGCAGGTCCAGCCCGGCGCGAATGGCGTTGATGCGAGGCAACATTGGCCGGTCGAACAGGTGCCTGACGATCGGCCGCACCGTGGCGTCACGGACCTCACCGACGATGCCCGGCAGCGGACGAAATCCGGGACCGAATGGTGGCACCCCGCGCGATCGCAGGTAGGGGGTGAACGGTGAGAACAACAGCCACGGAAGGTCCCCGGCGTCCGCGGCCGACAGGGCTCCCCAACAGTTCGCGTCCACGATCACCGCATCCGGCCGGGTCGCGCCCACCGCACGCCGAAAGTCGTCGACTTCCAGCACCGCCCGCCGGCACAGCACGTCGATGGTTAACTTCAACACTTCCAAGGTATTTCGCGCCTGCCAGTCGTTGCCGGCGATCGCCTCGATCCGCGGATCGACCGGCTCGGCGTGCACGCCGATGGATCGCATCGTCGAAACACCGGCCGACATGGTGCGCAGGTGCACCTCGTGTCCGCGCCGGGTCAGCTCGGCGAGCAGCGCCCCGGCCGGCAGCAGATGCCCCAGGGCGGGCGAGCCGTAGGCCAAGATGACGGCCACCTCGCGCGGGCCTAGTCCGCGCCGACGAGGTCGACGCCGCGCAGGTCCGCCAGGTTCGCGGCACCACAGCCGTGCAGGCAGATCCGCAGCTCGTCGATGAACGGCTGCAGCCAGTCGACCACGGCGTCACTCGATTCGATGGCGGCCGGCAGCAGCGGCCGGGCGACCGCCACGACATCGGCACCGAGTGCGATCGCCTTGGCCGCATCCATACCGGTGCGGATGCCACCGGAGGCCACCAAGGGGATCGCCGGTAGCGCCTCGCGCACCTCCACGATGGCGCGGGCGGTCGGGATGCCCCAGTCGGCCAGGTGCGGGTAGCGCAGTTCGCCGTACCGCACGAACTGCTCGACGCGCGACCACGACGTGCCGCCGGCGCCCGCGACGTCGATTCCGGCCACCGGCAATTCGCCTTCTCCCCCGACCAGTTCCGCGGCCGCCGCGCCGCCGATGCCGTGCCCGACCTCCTTGAGCAGCACCGGATAGTCGACGGTGGCGGCGGCCTCGCGCAACCTGTTCAGCGACCCGGCGAAGTCGGTGTCGCCGTTGTGTTGCATCGCCTCCTGGAGCGGATTGGTATGCACGGCAAGCGCATCGGCGCCCACCCGATCCAGGGCCTTCGCCAGATCCGGCGCGGCGGCCTTGGTCAGTTGCGCCAAGCCGATGTTGCCGAACAGCAAGACATCCGGCGCCACATCGCGCACCGTGAAGCTGTCCGCCGCCCGCTCCCCCAGCGCACTGTCCAACATGATCCGCTGCGAGCCCAGCATCATGCCCAAACCCAGCTGCTGGGCCGCCGCGGCCAGGTTGCGGTTGATCGTCCCGGACAACTCCGCACCCCCGGTCATCGCGCCGATGAGGATAGGCGACCGCAGGCGGGCACCGAAAAACTCGGTGGACAAATCGATGTCGCCCAGGTTGGTCTGGGTCAGCGCGTTGTACGGCAGTTCATAGCGGTCCAGCCCGGTGGTGACGCCGTCGTAGCCGACCGGCTCGCTCAGGCAGACATCGATGTGCCGCCGCTTGCGGGTGGTCATCTCGCCGCGGTCAGCGGTCATCGCAGGTACCCCCTCGCGTCCGACACTGCCCCCGGCCCCGCGTCCATAATGTCCATAGTGCCCCCTCCTGCGTACCGCCGGCGCCGTCGCGTGGCGATGCGTCATTTCAGTTGATTAATGGTTAACAAACTGAAAGGGTTGTAAACGTGGTGTGGGATTCCGTGGCCGCCGCCGTGACGGGGCGGCGTTGCTGGCTGCTCGCGCTGGCCGCGGCCGCGCTCGGTGTCGGGTTGATGGTCCTGATCGGCGGTAACGCCGCCGCGGGCCAATCCCCGCAATCCGTTCCAGTCGATGCGCAATCCGCCCGGGTCGAGACCCTGGCCAGGCAGTTTCCCGTGGGTGATAAGGCGCCGCTGATCGTGGTGGTCAGCCGCACCGATGCAGGCGTGCTGACCGCGTCCGACCGCGACGCCGCCCAGGCCGCTCGGGACCGGGCGCTGGCGGCCTCGCGGCCCGGCGCGAATGCGGCGGCGACCCCGCTGCTGCCGTCGAGCGACGGCAGGGCCGCCCTGGCCGCGGTCCCCATCGACGCCGACCTGTCCGGGCTCGAGCTCTCCGACGCCGTCACCACGCTGCGCACGGCCGCGGCCACCGGCCTGCCCGGGCAGCTGCAGGTGCACGTGACCGGCGGCCCCGCCTTCGGGGCGGACATCGCCGGCGCGTTCGCGGGCGCCAACATCACCCTGCTCGCGGTGACGACGTCGGTGGTGGCGCTGCTGCTGATCGCCACCTACCGCTCCCCGGTGCTGTGGCTGGTCCCGCTGCTGGTCGTCGGATTCGCCGATCGAGTGGCCGCGGCGCTCGGCACGGCGGTCGCATCGCTGACCGGGCTGAGTTTCGACGGCGCCACCTCCGGGATCACCAGCGTGCTGGTTTTCGGCGCCGGCACCAATTACGCGCTGCTGCTGATCTCCCGGTATCGACAAGAGCTGCACCGCCATTCCGCGCACCGCGCCGCCCTGCGCGAGGCCGTGCGCAGGGCGGGGCCGGCCATCGTCGCCAGCAACGCCACCGTGGTGTTGGCGTTGCTCACCCTGCTGTTCGCGTCCACCCCGAGCACCCGCAGCCTGGGCGCGCTCGCGGCGTGCGGCCTTGTCGTCGCGGCGATTTCGGTGCTGGTGATCCTCCCCCCGCTGCTGGCCGGCTGCGGGCGGCGATTGTTCTGGCCGTTCATCCCGCGCGCGGACGACGGCGACACCCTCGGAGCCGGCGCGTGGCT
Organism: Mycobacterium sp. 1245499.0; assembly: GCF_001673615.1. Lineage (NCBI taxonomy): Bacteria > Bacillati > Actinomycetota > Actinomycetes > Mycobacteriales > Mycobacteriaceae > Mycobacterium > Mycobacterium sp. 1245499.0. The sequence goes on along the minus strand of NZ_LZMG01000058.1, from coordinate 32,643 downwards.
TCGCGTCGCGGAATGGGTGAATCGGCGCCCCGCTCTGGTGGCGGCGGTCGCCGTCGCGGTGCTGGCGGTCCTGGGCACCGGCCTGCTGGGAACCCGGATCGGCCTGACGCAGACCGAACAGTTCCGCCTGCGCGCCGACTCCGTGGCGGGATACCAGGTTGTGGCCCAACACTTTCCGGCCGGCCTGACCAACCCGACGCTGGTCATCGGACGCACGGATCACGCCTCGGCGCTGCGGCAGGCAATCACCGCCACCCCCGGCGTCGTCTCGGTGACCGAGTCCGGCCGATCGGAGTCCGGGCTGACGAAGTGGTCGGTGGTGATCGACGCGCCGCCGTCGTCGAATCAAGCTTTCAATGCAGTTGCGGCACTGCGGAATTCGACGCGAGCCGTGGACCCCGCGGCGTTGGTGGGCGGGCCCGACGCGCAGGCCGTCGACGTGCGTGATGCGGCCACTCATGACCGGCTGCTGCTGATCCCGGCGATCCTGGCCGTCATCCTGGTCGTGCTGTACGCGGTGCTGCGCTCGGCCCTGGCGCCACCGACGCTGCTGGCCGCGACGATCCTGGGCGCGTTGGCCGCGCTGGGCATGGGTGGGTGGGCGAGCCTGCACGTCTTCGGGTTCCCGGCGCTGGACAACACCACCCCGCTGTTCGCGTTCTTGTTCTTGGCGGCCCTCGGGGTGGACTACACGATCTTTCTGGTCACCCGGGCCCGCGAGGAAGCCGCGCGGCCCGGCGCCCGCGCTCCGATGGTGCGCGCTGTATCGGCTACCGGTGGCGTGATCACCAGTGCCGGAATCGTTTTGGCCGCCGTGTTCTGCGTGCTCGGGGTGTTGCCGCTGATCGTGTTGACCCAGCTTGGCATCATCGTCGGCCTGGGAATCCTGCTCGACACCTTCGTGGTGCGCACGCTGGTCATCCCGGCGTTGTTCGCCCTCATCGGCGACCGGATCTGGTGGCCGACCAATCCAACACGCACCAAAACCGTTGAGCAACAAGCGGACCGGAGACAACCAGAACGGAGCACGCGATGAACAGGTCGATACTGGCCGGGACCAGCCTGGCCGTGGCCGCAACCGCCGCGGCCGGCAGCGTCGCCAGCCGCGACGCCACGTCCCGGTGGTACTCGCGGCTCCGCAAGCCCGCCTACCAGCCACCCCGCGCCGCCTTCCCCGCGGCGTGGACCACGCTCTACGGGGACATCGCGGTCACGTCGGCGGCAGCCCTCGACCGTCTGAAGGCAACCGGGCAGCACGACAAGGCCCGCGCGTACGCGGCGGCGCTGACGGCGAACCTGGCCCTGAACGCCGGATGGAGTTGGCTGTTCTTCCGGTACCACAAACTCGGGGCCGCCACGATCGGGGCGGCGGCGCTGACGGCCAGTAGCGCCGATCTGGTCAGGCGCACGGCGCAAGCCACACCGCGCGGCGCGCTGGCGTTGCTGCCCTACCCCTTGTGGTGCGGCTTCGCGACCGTTTTGTCCACCCACATCTGGCGACTCAACCGCTGACTATGCCGGCACTGCTGTGGTTTCGCCGAGATCTGCGGTTGCGCGATCATCCGGCGCTGCTCGCCGCGGCCGAGAACGACGAGGTGCTCGCCTGCTTCGTGCTGGACCCGCGCCTGGAAAAGTCCTCGGGGCAACGCCGACTGCAGTACCTCGGTGACTCGCTGCGCCGGCTGCGCGACGATCTCGACGGCCGGCTGCTGGTCACCCGCGGGCAGCCCCACACGCAGATTCCCCGCATAGTCAAGGAAATCGGGGCGTCGTCGGTGCACATCTCCGAAGACTTCGCGCCGTTCGGCAAGCGCCGTGACGAGCGGGTGCGCGCGGCGCTGGGTCCGGTGCCGCTGATGGCGACGGGGTCGCCGTACCTCGTCTCACCCGGCCGCGTCACCAAGCCCGATGGCTCGCCCTACCAAGTGTTCACCCCGTTCCTGCGCCAGTGGCGCAAGACCGGGTGGCGGGAACCGGCGAAGTCGAACGCGAAGTCCGCGCGCTGGCTGGATCCGGCGAGCCTGCCCATCAAGCAGTGCGACCTCCCCGATCCCGGACAGGCCCTCGAGGTGGCCGCAGGCGAGGCGGCGGCACGCAAACAATGGAAGTCGTTCGTCGACAACGGCTTACAAAGCTACGCCGAGGAACGCAACAGGCCCGACCTGACCGGGACCAGCCGCATGTCGGCGCACCTGAAGTTCGGCACCATTCATCCGCGCACCCTGGTCGCCGACCTGGACGCACGAAGCGTCGGGGCGCAGGCCTTCTTGCGGGAGTTGGCTTTTCGCGACTTCTACGCCGACGTGCTGCACCACTGGCCGGCCAGCGCCTGGCGGAACTGGAACAGCGATTTCGACGGCATCCAGACCGACACCGGCGCGCAGGCCGCCCGCCGCTTCGAGGCATGGAAAGCCGGCGAGACGGGCTTTCCGTTCGTGGATGCCGGCATGCGTCAGCTGCGCGACACCGGATTCATGCACAACCGCGTGCGCATGGCCGTGGCCTCGTTCCTGGTCAAGGACCTGCACCTGCCGTGGCAATGGGGGGCCGAATGGTTCCTGGACCAGCTGGTCGACGGTGACATGGCGAACAACCAGCACGGCTGGCAGTGGTGTGCGGGCTGCGGCACCGACGCCGCGCCCTACTTCCGGGTGTTCAACCCGATCACCCAGGGTGAGAAGTTCGACCCGGCGGGTGATTACATCCGGCGCTGGGTCCCGGAGCTGCGTTCGGCCGACGACGTGCACCTTCGCAAGGGTCAACGTCCCGACGGCTATCCCGAGCCGATAGTCGACCACCCCGCGGAGCGCGCCGAGGCGCTGCGGCGTTACCAGAGCATCTGAGCGGGATTCGCCGTCGAGGCGCTCCCGCCGGCTCCGCGAACTGATGCGCACCTTCCGCCATGTGCTAGCACCCGCGCCAGCGGAATCGGAAAGCGGATTATGGTGCGCAGACGTTGCCGCTGTGACACGAGTGGCCGTTGGTGGGTCATGGACGCAGCAACGGCCACGCCCGCCGGCACCCGTTTGCTGAATCGTCCGCCCGAAACCGATGAGCATGCCAGGATCAGCCCATTCATCGTGGGCAAGCCGTTCGGGAGGCGACAATGACCAACTTCATCATCCGGGCGCTGCTGATCTCTGGCGCGGCGGCCGGACTCGCCGCGGGCGTCGGCGCCTGTTCGTGTTCCGTCGGCACCTCGCACTCGGTGAGCAAGAGCGATGTCGCCGGCCAGATCACCGCCAAAATGACCGACGCGGCGGGCAACAAACCGGAGTCGGTGAACTGCCCCACCGATCTGCCCGCGAAGGTCGGCGCGCAGATCAATTGCGACATGAAGGTCAAGGACCGGCCGTTCAACGTCAACGTCACGGTGACCAGCGTCAACGGCAAGGACGTCAAGTTCGACATGGTCGAGACGGTCGACAAGAACCAGGTCGCCGGCGCGATCAGCACCCAGGTGGGCCAGCAGGTCGGCCGCAAACCGGACGCGGTGACCTGCCCCGACAACCTCAAAGGCGTTGCGGGCGCGACGTTACGGTGTCAGCTCACCGACGGCGCCGAGAAATACGGCGTGCTGGTGACCGTGACCGACGTCGACGCCGGCGACGTCAACTTCCACTTCAAGGTCGACGAGCAGCCGCAGGCCGCCGGCTAACGGGCCGCCTTCTTGCGCTCGATGTCGGCCAGCGCGGCCGCCAGTTCGGCGCGCTGGGCGGCCGAGCTCTCCCAGGCGAGCTGGCGGTTCTTCACCACCTTGGCCGGCGCGCCGACCGCGATCGAGTAGTCCGGGATCACCCCGCGGACCACCGCGTGAGACCCGAGCACGCAACCACGCCCGATGGACGTGCCCCGCAGCACCGATACCTTGACGCCCACCCAGGTGTCCGGACCGATCCGGACCGGGGACTTGACGATGCCCTGGTCCTTGATCGGCAGGTCGATGTTGTCCATGCGGTGGTCGAAATCGCAGACGTAGCACCAGTCGGCCATCAGCACCGAGTCGCCGAGCTCGATGTCGAGGTAGGCGTTGATCACGTTGTCGCGACCCAGCACCACCTTGTCCCCGAACCGCAGCGAACCCTCGTGCGCGCGGATGGTGTTCTTGTCGCCGATGTGCACCCAGCGGCCGATCTCGAGCTGCGCGAGCTCGGGCGTCGCATGGATCTCGACGCCCTTGCCCAGAAACACCATGCCGCGGGTGATGATGTGCGGGTTGGCCAGCTTGAACTTCAGCAGCCGCCAATAGCGCACCAGGTACCACGGGGTGTACGCGCGGTTGCGCAGCACCCATTTCAGCGAGGCCAGCGTGAGGAACTTGGCCTGGCGCGGGTCGCGCAGATTTGATCCACGCCAGCGACGATGGACCGGGGCACCCCACATGGATGTCATGGCCGGAAAGCCTAGTCGAGAGGCCAAGCGATACCCTCACGTGTACTCGATCGCCGCACCCGCCGAACGCCCCTGCGGAAGGACTTGGAAACCGACGTGCTTGCCCGACGACTCGTCAGTGGGCTACGGCGTTGTTCATCCGTGGCGCTGGCGGCCGTGCTCGCGGTGCCGCTGGGGGCCTGCGGCAACACCGACTCGTGGGTGGACGCCGCGGCCGCGCAAGGCTGGCCGGCCCAGTACGCCGACGCCGCCAACAGCAGCTACACCACCGTCGGCGGCGCCACCAAGCTGTCGCTGCAATGGACCCGGTCGGTCAAGGGAAGCCTGGCCGCCGGACCGGCGCTCAGCGCGCGCGGCTATCTGGTCCTCAACGCCCAGACGTCGGCGGGATGTTCGCTGATGGAGTGGGAGAACAACGACAACGGGCGGCAGCGCTGGTGTGTGCGGCTCGCCCAGGGTGGGGGCTTCGGCGGCCCGCTGCTCGACGGTTTCGACAATGTCTATGTCGGCCAGCCCGGGGCCATGCTGTCCTTTCCGGTCACCCAGTGGACGCGGTGGCGCCAGCCGGTGATCGGCATGCCCACCACGCCGCGGTTCCTCGGGCAGGGCGAGCTGCTCGTCACGACCCACCTGGGGCAGGTGCTGGTCTTCGACTCCCATCGCGGCCAGGTGACCGGGAGCCCGCTCGATCTCGTCGACGGCGTCGACCCCACCGACCCCGCGCGCGGCCTCGCCGACTGCGCCCCGGCCCGCCAGGGCTGTCCCGTCGCGGCCGCCCCCGCCTTCTCGCCGGTCAACGGGATGGTGGTGCTCGGGGTCTGGCAGCCCGGCGCCCCGGCCGCGGGTCTGGTGGGGCTGAAGTACCACCCCGGGCAGACGCCGCTGCTCACCCGCGAATGGACCAGCGACGCCGTCGGCGCCGGCATCATCGCCAGTCCAGTGCTGTCGGCCGACGGATCGACCGTCTACGTCAACGGCCGCGACCAACGGCTGTGGGCGCTGCGCACCGCCGATGCGAAGGTGAAATGGTCGGCGCCGCTGGGCTTCCTGGCGCAGACGCCGCCCGCAGTCACCCCGCAGGGGCTGATCGTGGCGGGCGGCGGGCCCGACACCCGGCTGGCGGCGTTCAAGGACGCCGGTGATCACGCCGACCAGGTGTGGCGCCGCGACGACGTGTTCCCCCTGTCGACGTCGAGCCTGGCCGGCGGCGGCGTCGGCTACGCGGTGGTCAGCGGCCCACCGGCGAACGGCGCCCCCGGCATGTCGCTGCTGGTGTTCGATCCGGGCAGCGGCCGCACGTTGAACAGCTCTGCGCTGCCCGCGGCGACCGGGTATCCCGTCGGGGTATCGGTCGGCACCGATCGCCGGGTGGTGGCCGCCACCAGCGACGGCCAGGTTTACGGTTTTGCGCCGGCCTGACCGGGACATACTGCTGTAGTGCCGATCGACGACCCCGCGGCGCCCGGCGCCGCCACCACCAGTACCGCAGGAAGCGGCCGCAGCAACACCGCCGACACCGTGGCGACGGTCATCTTGCTGGTCATCCACGGCGGCCTCTACGGCGCGACCTTCGCGCTGCTGGGTCTGCTGGTGATGACCACCGATGCGTGCGGCTCCCGGCAGTGCGGCAATCCCGCCTGGATCGACCGGGCCATGAACCTGGCCACCTGGGGCGGCGCGGCCCTGTTGCTCATCGACATCGTGCTCGCGGTGTACCTGCTGGTGCGCCGGCGGCGGGCGTTTTTCGTCCCGATCATCGGGTGCCTCGCGCAGGTGGCGCTGGCGGTCGCCGCCGTCGCGATGGAGTTGCAGGCCGGCCCGGTCTAGATCGCCAGCGGCGGAATGGCGTTGCGCGGCACCTGGGCCTGCAGCGGCCCGCCGAACGCCGGCAGCATCTCGCCCGGGGCGAAGTAGAAGATCAGCTGATCGTCGGTGATGGCGAAGTTCTGGTAGTGGGTCGGGTCATGGCCGGTCGACGGCAAAATGGCGGCGCCCAAAGGGGTTTGGCGTTCCAGGTCGCGCTGCACGATCGGGAAGATGGCGTCCAGCGGCGTGGTGTTGGGAGGGAACAGGTTGTCGAAGGTCAGCGGCTGCTTGGTGCCCAGGTTGTAGTTGAAGGCCTTGTACCAGATCGACGAGTGCGATCCCCCGACGTCCTGGAAGAACTTGAGCACCACGCTGCGGGTGTTGTGCGGCGGCTGCCCGGCGCTGTGCTGTTCGGTGGTGGCCTCCAGCTGGTAGGGCTGGTCGCGGCCGCCGGAACTCTGCGCGACCGCGACGAAGCCGTCCCGGTTCTGGGTGATGTAGTCGGTCAGCGCCTGCTCGTCCGGGTAGTCGGCGGGGAAGGTCATGTTGAGCGTGTAGTTGGGGCCGGTGGCGTGCAGATGGCACAGCTGGCCGGCCTCGACGCTGCCGCCCAAACCGGCACACGACGGCGGCTCGGCCGCGGCCGGCCAGCCCACCAGGACCGCCGCCGCCAGCAGCGCAGCGGCTATCGGATAACGCATCGTGGAATCGTCCTCGCAGAGTGGCCAGGGCCGGTGACCCGGAGAAGTGACGCCGCCAGCGTACCCGGAGCTATCGGGAGGGCCGGCAAACGAATGCCATCGCCCGGCTGGCGGTCCGGGCGCCGATGCGGGCGATGACCACGGACAGCGGGCGGCTCCCGCGCAGCCGCATCCGTTTGCGCAGCGCGTCCGGGTCGACGCGCACCCCGCGCACCAGCACCTCGAGCGCGCCGCAGTCGCGAGCCGACAGCGCCTGGCGCAGGCGGCGCTCGTCGAAGACCAGCTGTTCGAGCACCTCAAACCCGCGGTCGGCGGCCGGTAGCGCATCACCGGAGAGGTAGGCGATGTCGGGGTCGAGCTGCCAGAGTCCGTGCCGTGCGCCGTAGTGGCGCACCAGCCCGGCCCGCACCACGGCGCCGTCCGGGTCGACGATCCAGCGACCGGCCGGCCGCACGCCGCAGTCGTCGGGGTCGGTGTCGGTCAGCTGCTCGCCGCGGTCCAGCATGTTGGCCCGCCGGCCCACGCCGGGCCGCGCCAGCCCGGCCGACCACAGGCAGGCTTCCCGGACCGAACCCCGATACGACGTCACCTCGATCTCGCCGCCGAAGCCCAGGCGCCGCACCTCATCGAAATCGATTCCGGGAGCGCACTTTACGACGAAGTGCCGGTCGCGGTAGGTGTCGAGCAGCGAGCCCAGGCCGGGCCGGTAGTCGTCGATACGCAACCGGCGCCGGCCCTCGACGCGCCGGGCCGGGTCGGCGACGAGCACGGCGTCGCGGGTGATCGGGCGCAGGGCGTCGGCGCGGCAGAGCAGGGCCGCCTCCCCCACGTTGTGGCGGGCCATGGCCAGCCGCACCGGGTCGATATCGCTGCCCACCGCGGTGACCCCGCAGGCCCGCAGCGCGGCGAGCTCGGTGCCGATCGAACAGGTCACGTCGTGCACGACGAAATCGGGGGCGGCGCCGGCCAGTCGCCGGGCCCGGTGCAAGGCCACCGGCGCCGCGGTGGCCTGCTGCAGCGCCTCGTCGGTGAACAGCCACGCCGGCGTCGCAAGGCCGCCGAGTTTGTCCACCGCGCGGCGGCGCAACAGGACCGTCTCCACCAGGATCGCGGCGCGGTCACCGAATCGGGCGCGGGCGGCGGCGACGTCGGCGACCCGGGTGGCGTCGGTCAGCTCGAGCCGGGCGACCTCCGCCAGCGCCGCGGCACCCGCGGCCGACCGCAGGTAGCCGACGTCTTGCGCGCTGAACCGCAGTCCACCACTCAGGAGGGTTTGACCCCGGTCACCATCACGTTGTAGAACCAGCCCTTCGGCACCACACGGCGCCACACGTTGGCGTCCACCCAGCTCAGCGTCTTCCAGCCGTTGAAGGCGAACTTCGCCCAGCCCCAGCCCAGCCGCCCGGGCGGCACCGACGCCTCGAAGGTGCGCACCGGCCAGCCGAACATCGCGGCGGTGAACTCCTCGCTGACGGTCCGCACCTGGACGGCCCCGGCGTTGGCGGCCATCCGCTCCAGGTCGCCCGGGGTGAAGGTGTGCAGGTCGACGATGGCCTCCAGCGCCGCGGCCCGCGACGATTCGTCGAGCTCGGCCTGCGGGCGCCGCCAGCTGCCCAGGCCGGGCAGCTTGGTGACGTTGGTGGCGATGCGCCAGGTCAGGGTGGACAGCTCGCGGGCGTAGACGTCGCCGGCGCTGGTCGGCTCGCCGGCGAAGACGAACCGGCCGCCCGGGCGCAGCACCCGGATCACCTCGCGCAGCGACAACTCCACATCGGGGATGTGGTGCAGCACCGCGTGGCCGACGACCAGGTCGAAGGTGTTGTCCTCGTACGGGATGCCCTCGGCGTCGGCGACCCGGCCGTCGATGTCGAGGCCCAGCGACTGCCCGTTGCGGGTGGCGACCTTGACCATGCCCGGCGACAGGTCGGTCACCGATCCGCGCCGGGCCACCCCGGACTGGATCAGGTTGAGCAGGAAAAACCCAGTGCCGCAACCCAATTCAAGGGCCCGGTCGTAGGGCAGCTCGCGCCGCACCTCGTCCGGCACGATGGCGTCGAAGCGGCCCCGCGCGTAGTCGATGCAGCGCTGGTCATAGGAGATCGACCACTTGTCGTCGTAGGTCTCGGCTTCCCAGTCGTGGTAGAGCACCTGGGCCAGCTTGCTGTCGTGCCGGGCGGCTTCCACCTGCTCGGCGGTGGCGTGGGGCGTCGGAACGGCGTCCGTCGAACTGGTCATGCAGGGCAGCCTAACGGCCGCCGGGATCCGCCCGATCGCCACCGCCCTGACCAGCGGAGAACACCTCGACGTAGCGGCGGCGTTCGGCGGCGAGCCGCTCGGCCAGCCCCAGGTCGAAGACGTCGTTGATCCCGGCCTTGGCGGCGGCCAGCGCGTGCCGCGGCCCGTCGAGAAAACGGCGCGCCCACCCCGCGGCGGCGTCATAGACGTCGTCGGGGGCCACCATTTCGTCGATGAGGCCCAGCGCCAGCGCCTCTTCGGCATCGAAAAACCGGCCGCTGAACACCAGCTCCTTGGCCTTGCTCGCGCCGGCCGCCCGGGTCAGGCGGGTCATCGCATCGCCGCCGGGCACCAGGCCGGCCAGGATTTCGGTAGCGCCGAACTTCACGTTGTCCCCGCTGATCCGCCAGTCGGCGGCCAGGGCCAGCGTGAGGCCGGCGCCCAGCGCGTATCCGGTGATCGCGGCCACCGTCGGCTTGGGGATCGCCGCCACGGCGTCGATCGCCTCTTGGCGCACCCGCGCCACGCTGTCGGCCTCGGCGCCCCGCAGCGTCCGCAGCTCGGGCATGTCGTCGCCGGCGGAGAAGATCTCGTGGCCGCCGAACAGGATCACCACGGCGACGTCGTCGCGCCGCCCCAGTTCCTCGGCGGCCGCGATGACCTCCCGATACACCTGGCGGGTCATCGCGTTCGTCGGGGGCCGCGACAGCAGCAACATGGCCAGCCCGGCGTCTTGGGAGCCGTCGGAGACCACCACGCTGACGAACTCGCTCAATGCCGCCATCCCAGGCCACCCGCTTCCCGCGCCTGGTGGTAGCGGTCGGAGTCGAAGAACTCGAACACCCAGTTGTCGCCCTGGATCTCCAGGTGCGGCTGCACGGGCACGATCTGGCGCTCGACGGCCAGCACCTCCGCAACGGTCCGGCCCGCCAGCGAGTCCAGCTGCGTCCAGGTCGGAGGCAGCAAGAAGCTGCGGCCGGCCGTGAAGTCGTCGATCGCGGCCTCCGGCGTCGTCCAGCCCGCCCGATCGGATTCGGTGTTGTCTCCGTCGGCGCGCTGCCCCCGCGGCAGGGCGCCCACGAAGAAGTAGGTGTCGTAGCGCCGGGTGCGCTCGGCCTCCGGCGTGACCCAGTTGGCCCACGGCCGCAACAGATCCGAGCGCAGCTCCAGGTTCTCCCGGCGCAGGAAGTCCGCGAAGGACAACGTGCCGTCGGCCAGCGCGCGGCGGGCCTCGCCGTAGACCGAGGCGTCGTCGACGATGCTGTTCGGCGCCGAAACGGCCTCGCCCGCCGGCCCGGCGAACAGCACCCCCGACTCCTCGAACGTCTCGCGGGCCGCGGCGCAGACCAGTGCCTCGGCCAGGTCGGGTTCGATGCCGAAGCGCTGGGCCCACCACTGCGGCGGCGGGCCGGCCCACGCGATGTCCGCGTTGCGGTCGCGTTCGTCCACACCGCCGCCGGGGAACACCATCGTCCCCGCGGCGAATTCCATTTTCGCGTGCCTGCGCATGAGAAAAACCGCTAGCCCGGTTTGGGAGCCGGCCGGTTCGTCGCGCACCAGCATCACGGTGGCGGCCGGCCGGGCGACCAGCGGGGCTTCGTCGGGTGACGTCATAGCGGCCTCCGGTGGGCTGCGCGGGTGCGGACTCGCCGGGCGAAATAGCGCCCGTCGACGACGTCGAGGGCGATCGCCTGGCCGAACGCGGTGGACAGATTCTCGGCGGTCAGCACGTCGGTCAGCAGGCCAGCGGCGACCACCTCGGCTTCCGAGAGCAGCATGCAGTGACTGAACCCGGGCGGTATCTCCTCAACGTGGTGGGTGACCAGCACCAGCGCGGGCGCGTCGGGGTCGCCGGCCAGGTCGGCCAGCCGGGCGACCAGCTCCTCGCGGCCGCCCAGGTCCAGGCCGGCGGCGGGCTCGTCGAGCAGCAGCAGCTCGGGGTCGGTCATCAGCGCACGCGCGATCAACACCCGCTTGCGCTCGCCCTCAGACAACGTTCCGTAGGTGCGGTCCGCCAGGTGCTCGGCGCCCAGGCTTTCCAGCATGTCGATCGCGCGTTGGTAGTCGACGTCCTCGTAGCGCTCTCGCCACCTGCCCAGCACCGCGTAACCGGCCGAGACGACGAGATCGCGCACCACCTCGTCGGTGGGGATGCGCTGGGCCAGGGCGGAGGAGCTCAGCCCGATCCGGGACCGCAACTCGGTCACGTCGACCCGGCCCAGCCGCTCGCCGAGCACGAAAGCGACGCCGGACGAGGGATGTTCGGCCGCCGCCGCGATCCGCAGCAGCGAGGTCTTGCCCGCCCCGTTGGGCCCGACGATCACCCAGCGTTCGTCGAGTTCGACCGCCCAGTCCAGCGGCCCGACCAAGACGTTGCCGCCACGCTTCAGCGATACCTGCCTGAAATCGAGCAGCAGATCGGGGTCGGCTTCCTCCACCGTCTGGTCGGCTCGACGCTCGGAGTCTCTCGACTCCTCGGGAATCACCTCCGGCTTCCGTTTTCGGGCACCCGACCATCGTGCCGTACCGCGGCGCCCGAATAGCTGCCGGGTCGCTAGGGGCCCGGCGGGATTTCCACCCGCCGGACCTCGCCGTCGATCGCGTCGGCGGCCTCGATTTCGCCGCGGGTCACACCCAACAGGAACAGCACGGTGTCCAGGTAGGGGTGACTCAGCGACGCATCCGCGACCTCACGCAGCGCGGGCTTGGCGTTGAACGCGATGCCCATCCCGGCGGCGGCCAGCATGTCGATGTCGTTGGCGCCGTCGCCCACAGCGACGGTCTGCGCCATCGGCACCCCGGCCTGCTGCGCGAAATCCCTTAGGGCCGTGGCCTTTCCGGCCCGGTCGACGATGGGGCCGACCACCCGGCCGGTGAGTTTGCCATCGACGATCTCGAGCTCGTTGGCCGCGACGTAGTCCAGCATCAGCTCGTGCGCCAACGGCTCGATGATGCGCCGGAATCCCCCGGAGACCACGCCGCAGTGATAGCCCAGCCGGCGCAAGGTGCGCAGCGTGGTCCGGGCGCCGGGCATCAGTTCCAGTTGGTCGGCGACCTCGTCGATCACGCTGGCGGGCAGCCCCGCCAGGGTCGCCACCCGCTGCTCGAGCGACTGCGCGAAGTCCAGCTCGCCGCGCATCGCGGCGTCGGTGATCGCGGCGACCTTGCCCTCGGCGCCCGCCCGGGCCGCCAGCATCTCGATCACCTCGCCCTGCACCAGCGTCGAGTCGACGTCGAACACGATGAGCCGCTTGGCCCGTCGTTCCAGGCTGTAGTCCTCGACGGCCACGTCGACCTGTTCCTCGCTGGACACCCGGTTCAGGGCGGTCCGCAGCGCGGCGTCCGCGCCCGGCGGCACCGAGACCCGCAGTTCCAGGCCGATCACCGGATAGTCGGAGACACCGCGGATCAGGTCGATGTTGACGCCGAGGGCGGCCACCTCACGGGCCACCGCGCCGAACGCACTGGCGGTGATGGGCCGGCCGAGCACGAAGATGGTGTGGCTGGAGGGCTCCCGCATGATCGGCACGTCGTCGCTGCGCTCGATGGTCACATCGAGCCCCACGCTGCGGATGGCCGTTTCAACGTCCTCGCGCAACTGCGCGCCGTCGGCGACCTCGGCCGGGCAGCACACCAGCACGCCCAGCGTCAGGCGGTGCCGGATCACCACCTGTTCGACGTTGAGCAACTCGACCCCATGCCGCGACAGCGCCTCGAACAGGGTCGCCGTCACGCCCGGTTGGTCCACGCCGGTGACGGTGATCAGCACCGACACCTTGTTGGGTGGTGCGTTCACTCCGGACAGCCGCCGCTACTGCTCAGGAGTTGAGCGATCGGGTTCGGTTCGTGGGCCGAAGCCCTTCGGTGATTCGAGAGCCGTGGCATGGCGGCCCACGTGGGCCTCGGCGCGCAGCCGCTCCACCATGTGCGGGTAGTGCAACTCGAATGCCGGTCGCTCCGAACGGATTCGGGGCAGCTCGGTGAAGTTGTGCCGCGGCGGCGGGCAGCTGGTCGCCCATTCCAGGGAGTTGCCGTAGCCCCACGGGTCGTCGACCGTGACGACCTCGCCGTAACGCCAGCTCTTGAAGACGTTCCAGACGAACGGGAACATCGACGCGCCCAGGATGAAGGCGCCGACCGTCGAGGCGACGTTGTAGGGCTGGAAGCCGTCGCTGGGCAGGTAGTCCGCGTAGCGGCGCGGCATGCCCAGGTCACCCAACCAGTGCTGCACCAGGAACGTGGTGTGGAACCCGATGAAGGTCAGCCAGAAGTGCAGCTTGCCCAGCCGCTCGTCGAGCAGCCGGCCGGTCATCTTCGGGAACCAGAAGTAGATGCCGGCGTAGGTGGCGAACACGATGGTGCCGAACAGCACGTAGTGGAAGTGCGCGACCACGAAATAGCTGTCGGTGACGTGGAAGTCCAGCGGCGGGCTGGCCAGCATCACGCCGGTCAGACCACCCAGCAGGAAGGTGATGAGGAAGCCGACCGAGAACAGCATCGGCGTCTCGAAGGTGATCTGCCCCTTCCACATCGTGCCGATCCAGTTGAAGAACTTGATCCCCGTCGGCACCGCGATCAGATACGTCATGAATGAAAAGAACGGCAGCAGAACGGCTCCGGTGGCGAACATGTGGTGCGCCCACACCGCGACCGACAGGGCGGCGATCGACAGGGTGGCGTACACCAGCGTGGTGTAGCCGAACACCGGCTTGCGCGAGAACACCGGGATGATCTCGGTGACGATGCCGAAGAACGGCAACGCGATGATGTACACCTCGGGATGCCCGAAGAACCAGAACAGGTGTTGCCACAACAAGACTCCACCGTTGGCGGCGTCATAGACGTGGGCGCCCAGATGTCGGTCGGCGGCCAGCCCGAACAGCGCCGCGGTCAGGATCGGGAAGGCGATCAGGATCAGGATCGAGGTCACCAGGATGTTCCAGGTGAAGATCGGCATCCGGAACATCGTCATGCCGGGCGCGCGCATGCACACCACGGTGGTGATCATGTTGACCGCACCCAGGATGGTGCCCAGACCGGCGACGATCAGGCCGGTGATCCACAGGTCTCCCCCGGCGCCGGGTGAGTGCACGGCGTCGGACAGCGGCGTGTAGGCGGTCCAGCCGAAGTCGGCGGCGCCGCCCGGGACGATGAAGCCGGACGCCGCGATCAGCCCACCGAACAGGAACAGCCAGTACGAGAAGGCGTTCAGCCGCGGAAAGGCCACGTCGGGCGCACCGATCTGCAGCGGCAGCACCAGGTTGGCGAAACCGAACACCACCGGGGTGGCATAGAGCAGCAGCATGATCGTGCCGTGCATGGTGAACAGCTGGTTGAACTGCTCATTCGACAGGAACTGCAGCCCGGGAGCGGCCAGCTCGGTGCGCATCAGCAACGCCATCAGCCCGCCTATGAAGAAGAAGGCGAAGCAGGTGACCGTGTACATGATGCCGATCAACTTGTGATCGGTCGTCGTGATCAGTTTGTAGACGAGGTTCCCTTTGGGGCCCATCCGGTCCGGATACGGACGAACGGCCTCGAGTTGTCCCAAAGGGGGCGCTTCGGCTGTCAACAGCTTCTCCAAACATCCAGATCGGACACTGGCCCAAAAATCGGTATTGAGACGAATCTTAGCCGTCGATCATGACGACGTCAGGGCTGGTCCTACAAACTGTCGTAAACGGCTCACCGGCGCGGCCCGCCCGTCGGCGCGGCCGCGCCGAGCTGGCCGGATGTTAGCGTCTGACGCGTGTTGTTCGGCGTGATCAGACCCGCCCGGCTGACCGCGGCGACGGCGGCGGTCATCCTGGCCTGCGGCGGCTGCGGATCCGACCAGCCCGCCGGGCAGCCGACCCATTCGCTCGTCACGCCCACCACCCAGATCGCCGGCGCCGGCGTGCTCGGAAACGACCGCCGGCCCGACGAGTCATGCGCACGCGACCCCGCCGAGGCCGACCCGGGCCCGGCCAAGCGGCAGGCGCACAACGCGGCGGGCGTCGCCCCAGACATCGTGCAGGTGCCCGCCGATCCCCAGCGCATCGTGGTGCTCTCCGGCGACCAGCTCGACACGCTGTGCGCGCTGGGCCTGCAATCGCGGGTGGTCGGCGCCGCCCTGCCGGACGGCTCGCCGACCCAGCCCGCCTATCTGGGCGGCGCGGTGCAGGGCGTGCCCGGTGTCGGCAGCCGCTCCCACCCGGACGTGAAGGCGATCGCGGCCGCCCACCCCGATCTGATCCTGGGCTCGCAAGCGTTGACCCCGACGCTGTATCCGCAGCTGGCCCCGATCGCCCCGACGGTGTTCACCGCCGCGCCGGGCGCGGCCTGGCAGGACAACCTGCGCGCGGTCGGAGCCGCCACCGGCCGCGGCGCCGCGGCGGACGGGCTGGTCACCGGCTTCTCGCAGCGGGCGACCGACGTCGGCGCGCGGCACGACGCCTCCCACTATCAGGCGTCGATCGTGCAGCTGACGGCCGGCACCATCCGGGTCTACGGCGCCAACAACTTCCCGGCCAGCGTGCTCGGCGCGGTCGGCGTCGACCGGCCCGCCTCGCAGCGGTTCACCGACAAGCCCTACATCGAGATCGGCGCTTCCGACGCGGACCTGGCGAAGAATCCGGATCTCTCGATCGCCGACGCCGACGTGGTGTACCTGTCCTGCGCCACCCCGGCCGCCGCCGATCGGGCCGCGACGATCCTGGACAGCAACCCGTGGCGCAAGCTGTCGGCCAACCACGACAACCGGGTCTACGTCGTCAACGACGAGATCTGGCAAACCGGCGAGGGCCTGATCGCGGCCCGCGGCATCGTCGACGACCTGCGCCTGGTGAACGCCCCGATCAACTGACCACGACCGGCCGGTACGCACTCGTCGCCATAAGGTGATATTCGCCGCCTCGGATGGCGGAAGAACTTTTACCCTAGCTAAACTTCTTGAAGACGTATCGAATCGAAGAGGGAC
Source organism: Mycobacterium sp. 1245499.0 (assembly GCF_001673615.1). Classification (NCBI taxonomy): domain Bacteria; kingdom Bacillati; phylum Actinomycetota; class Actinomycetes; order Mycobacteriales; family Mycobacteriaceae; genus Mycobacterium; species Mycobacterium sp. 1245499.0. The sequence goes on along the minus strand of NZ_LZMG01000058.1, from coordinate 16,551 downwards.
TTTTCATGAGCACAGTTTCGGCGTACGCGGCCACCTCGCCGACGGCACCGTTGACCAAGACAACCATCGAGCGGCGCGAGCCGGGTCCGCACGACGTGGCGATCGACATCAAGTTCGCCGGAATCTGCCACTCCGACATCCACACGGCCAAAGGCGAATGGGGAACACCGAGTTACCCGCTGGTCGTCGGCCACGAGATCGCCGGCGTCGTGACCGCGGTGGGCTCCGCGGTCACCAAGCACAAGGTGGGCGACCACGTCGGGGTGGGCTGCATGGTGAACTCCTGCGGTCAGTGCCGCAGTTGTCAGGCCGGCCTGGAGCAGTACTGCAGCCGGGGCACGATCTTCACCTACAACGCCACCGACAAGGACGGCACGATCACCCAGGGCGGCTACAGCCAGGCGATCGTCGTCAACGAGAACTTCGTCCTGCACATCCCCGATTCGCTGCCGTTGGACAAGGCGGCGCCGCTGCTGTGCGCGGGCATCACGCTGTTCTCGCCGCTGCGGCACTGGAAGGCCGGCCCGGACACTCGCCTGGCGATCATCGGCCTGGGCGGGCTGGGCCACATGGGCGTCAAGCTCGGGGCGGCGATGGGCGCCGAGGTGACGGTCCTGTCGCAATCGCTGAAGAAGATGGAAGACGGTCTGCGACTCGGCGCCAAGCACTACTACGCCACCGCCGAGCGCGAGACCTTCAAGGAGCTGCGCAACAGCTTCGACCTGATCCTGAACACCGTCTCGGCGAACCTGAACCTCAACGACTACCTCAGTCTGCTCGACGTCGACGGCACGCTCGTTGAATTGGGCATTCCCGAGCACCCCATGGAGGTGGGCGCGTTCTCGCTGGCGCTGGCGCGCCGCAGCCTGTCCGGGTCGAACATCGGCGGCATCGCCGAAACCCAGGAGATGCTGGACTTCTGCGCCGAGCACAACGTGACGCCGGAAATCGAGCTGATCGAGCCCGACTACATCAACGAAGCCTACGAGCGCGTCCTGGCCAGCGACGTGCGCTACCGCTTCGTCATCGACATCTCAAAGCTGTAGGGCATCAGGAAGCTGACGGGCCCTACAGCGCGACGCCCGGCGCGTTCTCGGAAGCAGCACTGCGCGCGGCGATTTCGGCGGCCTCTCCCCATTCGTCGCCGGGGATGACTTCGCTGACGTCGATGCCGGCCAGCGGCCACCCGACGGCCGCCAGGGTGGACGCCACCCGGATGATGTTTTCCGGCCCGGCGTCGTAGTGCGTCATGTCGGAGATGAAATGGGCGATCTCGTCGCGCTCGATCACGCCGTCGGCGATCGCCGGGGATCCGTCCGCGGTGATGTTGCGCACCACCTCGGCGATCTGCTCCTCGGTCAGCGGGGTGCTGCGCAGCAGCGCCAGCAGCGGCACCCGGTCGGGCCCGGGGACTCCCTCGGGGTAGCCGGCGCGCAGCCAGCGAAGTACCGAACGGCAGAAGTTGGCGGTGGCAGAGGCGGCGGTATTCGTCACCCCACCAGTGTCAGGGCTGTCGTGTCGCCCGCGCCAGCGGGTGAAAAGCGGCGCGCGCACAATTCATACGCCGTTCATTACCCGAACATGTCCGCTACCAAAGCGCGCGGCGGACGGATCCACAGCGGCAGTCACGAAACGAATCATGGCGTCCCTGCGAAGGCCGATATGCGAAACTGCGCGGCCGGAGGGGCGATGGCCTTTTGGAGCGACGCGACGATTGGGTATGCAGGACTTGTACGAGCAATTGATGGTTCAGTCGTAATCGTCTGGGAGACAAGTGCAACTCGATGTAATCGCCACCGCAATGACCGCGACGGGCGCGCCGCTCATCGTCTCCGGGATACTCGGGGTCGGCGAGATCGCGATCGGCGCCTATCAGCACCAGCGGACAAACAGAGTGGCCGGAAACCTCAACATGATTGCCGGGGGCCTGGGACTGCTGGCCACGATCGGCGCGACGACAGGACAGCTCGAAATCGCCCTTCCCGCAGCAATATTGGGCGGCGCAGCTGTCGGCATCAATCTCGTTAACCAGACCCGCCAGCAGCACCGGCAGAGCGCATAGCCGTCGGGCCGCGGGCTCATGTCGGCTGGCCGGCGCCTCATTCGCCGGCGGTTGGAGCGTCACTTCCCGTGGATGAGGGCTCCGTGGACTCCACGTCGGAGCCCTCTTCGTCGTCGGTGGCTTGGGGCGGTTGTTCGTCGCCCTCTGGCGGCGGCTGTTCGGCGGTGGTCACGTGGCTCTCCCGTCCAGAAACGATTTCGCGTGCCAGATACCCGGGCCGGCCACGCGGGAAACCGAGCGCTGCGGTCGAACCGCCCAGCAGTCCCGGCCCTCGTCCTCGCGTCGAGGAACGTGCATGAGAACGCCACTGCAGATCTGGCCGACGTGCCGCCGGCGGCTAATGCGAGTGATCGCGCGGGAAGCCAAGCAGTGCGGGCTACAAAGCAACATCGGAGGCCCGCGGTAAATCGGGTACGGGTATTTTCCGCTTCGGGCTTATTAGCGGTCGAGTCAATAATCGGCTGGTATCCACAATCGTGAGAAAGCAGATCGCGGGAAACCCAATCCGCGTTTGCCAGTCGCTAGCAACTGCTTAACGAGGCGACAGTGATCGGCCGAGTCAGCCAACACCTTCCGAGCTCTGCTCGCTGGCGCAGTGGACCATCCGCTCGCTCAGCTGGATCAGCGGGTCTTCATACCCACCAGGCATGGTGTAGGCCAATCGGCGCAATTCGACGGCAAACTCGTACAGATGCTGGGTCAGCAACGCGACGGTCATAAGGCGGCAGTGACGATCTTTGCGGTGACGGTAGCTACGCGGAACAACATACTTCCCAAACTTCCCCCTATTGGCGACCCAGATGTTTGGCGACGCGTCCCGATTCGTCGATGGCAGCGTAATCGCTCCCGCATCTAATTACAACTGTGTTTGTATAAACTCCCGCGCGGCGTATGGAGCGGAGCAATAAGTCTCCGGCCGGCCGACCGTGCAAGACGGACCAGCTATGCGAGCTGCGGTTGCTAGAAGTCCCAGTCCTCGTCCTCGGTGACGACGGCCTTGCCGATCACGTAGCTCGACCCCGAGCCGGAGAAGAAGTCGTGGTTCTCGTCGGCGTTGGGTGATAGCGCCGACAGGATCGCCGGGTTGACGTCGGTCTCGTCGCGCGGGAACAGCGCCTCGTAGCCGAGGTTCATCAACGCCTTGTTGGCGTTGTAGCGCAGGAACTTCTTGACGTCCTCGGTCAGCCCGACCTCGTCGTAGAGGTCCTGGGTATACTCCACCTCGTTGTCGTAGAGCTCGAAGAGCAACTCGTAGGTGTAGTCCTTGAGCTCCTGCTTGCGCGCGTCGTCCACCAAGGCCAGACCGCGCTGGAACTTATAGCCGATGTAATAGCCGTGCACGGCCTCGTCGCGGATGATCAGCCGGATCATGTCGGCGGTGTTGGTCAGCTTGGCCCGGCTCGACCAGTACATCGGTAGGTAGAAGCCGGAGTAGAACAGGAAGCTCTCCAGCAGCGTGGAGGCGACCTTGCGCTTGAGCGGCTCGTCGCCCTTGTAGTACTGCATGACGATCTCGGCCTTGCGCTGCAGGTTGGGGTTCTCCTCCGACCAGCGGAAGGCGTCGTCGATCTCGGCGGTCGAGCACAGCGTGGAGAAGATGTTGCTGTAGCTGCGGGCGTGCACCGACTCCATGAACGCGATGTTGGTGTACACCGCTTCCTCGTGCGGGGTCAGCGCGTCGGGGATGAGGCTGACCGCCCCGACCGTGCCCTGGATGGTGTCCAACAGGGTCAGGCCGGTGAACACGCGCATGGTCATCTGCTTCTCGTGGGCGGTCAGGGTGCCCCACGACGGCAGGTCGTTGGACACCGGCACCTTCTCCGGCAGCCAGAAGTTGCCGGTCAGTCGGTCCCAGACCTCGGCGTCCTTGTCGTCTTGCAGCCGGTTCCAGTTGATCGCCGAAACGCGGTCGATCAGCTTCATGTTTTCGGACACCAGAACCCCACTTCACACGCCGTTTTGCCGGATGAATCTCAGGCTCCAGACACTACCTCTGGGGTGCGACAAGCGACGGCAACACAACAACTTGTGTTTGCGTGTCGCAAGCGCCCCCCGGCGCACCGTCGGTTCCATTCCGTTCTCCAGTATCGCGCGCCAAGGATGTACCATTTGGTACATGCTTACCGAAGACAGCGTCGAGATCGACGCACCGCCCCGACTCGTCTGGGACGTCTTCACCGACGTCGAGCACTGGCCGGACTGGACCGCCTCGGTCACCTCCCTGACCGGGCTGGACGGCGCGGCCCTCGCCGTCGGCAGGCGCTTCGCGATCAAGCAGCCCGGCATGTCGAAGCTGAAGTGGCGGGTCACCGAGCTCGACCCCGGCAGGTCCTGGACCTGGGTGCAGCGCTCGCCCGGAGTGCGGGTGCGCGCACGCCACGACGTCATCGCCCAACCCGGCGGCCGCACGTTGGTGCGCCAGCAACTCGACCAGGGCGGCGCGCTGGGGGCCCTCGTCGGGCGGTTGATGATCAAGAAGACCAAGCGCTTCCTCGACCTGGAAGCCCAAGGCCTCAAGGCCCGCGCCGAGCAGCTCAGCCGCGCCGATGGCGCGCACCCCTGACACCGGGCGGCGCCAACAGCTCCTCGAGGCACTCGTCGCCGAGTTCGCCACCGGCGGCATCGGCGACCGGTCCCTGCGCGAGGTGGCCGCCGCAGTGGGCACCAGCCACCGAATGCTGTTGCACCACTTCGGCTCTCGCGAAGACCTGCTCCTGGCAATCGTCGAGGCGGTCGAGCACCGGCAGATGGGTGTGCTGTCCGAACTGCCGACCGGCCCTGCCGAGGGCTTCGCGGCGATGTGGGCCGACCTGCGTCGACCCGAGCTGCGCCAAGCCGAGCGCTTGTTCTTCGAGTGCTACGCCCGCGCCGCCCAGGGCGAAAAGCCTTTTGCCCGAATGGTTCCCGGGGCCGTCGAGAGTTGGCTGGCCGAGGTCGACGCGATCGCCGAGGCTCCGGTCGATCCCGCCTTGGCCCGGCTCGGGTTGGCCGTCGCACGCGGCCTGCTGCTGGATCTCGTCGCGACCGACGACGAGGCCGGCGTGGATGCGGCCGCGCAGGCTTTCATCCGGCTTTTGGCAACACCGAAATAAGCGTGTCGACGAGTTCCTCGGCGCTGGTGTGCCACTTGTCCAGATCCATGTGGCCACTCAAGTCGAGGCCCGTAATGCCATGCGCGCTCGTCAAAATGAGCGCCCCGTAGCGCGGGGCCTGCTGCGGACCGGTGATGCGACCGACCATCTGAAGAAACAGCTCCTGCGTGCGTTGGGCCGCCTGCATCGCCGCGGTCGGGTCACCCGCCGGCGGGGTGAACATCAGGCGGTAGAGATGCGGGCGGGTGCGGCCGATGTCGATCAGCGACAGCAGGGCCGACCGCAGACATTCCTGCGGCGAATCTTCGCTACCCACCAACGCTTCGAGCGCGTCACCCAGTTCGCGCAGTGCGTTGGTGGCCAACTCGGCGAGCAGAGACTCCTTGTCGGCAAAGTGCCGATACGCCGCCGAGCGCGACACGCCGCTGCGGGCGCCGACCTCGCGCAGCGTCACCGCGTCGACACCGCCGAGGTCGAGCAACACCCCCGCCGCCTCGACCAACGAACGGCGCGTCGCCGCCGCGCTTTCGGCCCTTGTCGTCACCCGCAGAGCATAAGCCGGTCGTTGGGTTGACAATGTCAACTCGACTGCTAGTTTGAGATGACAGCGTCAACTCAAACTAGGTCCCCTCGATCGGAGAACCCCATGATGTCGTCGAATCGCGCCAACCGTAATGAGCTGATCGTCGTCACCGGCGCCTCGACCGGCATCGGCGCGGCCACCGCTCGAGAATTGGCCCGCAAGGGTTTTCATGTGCTGGCCGGTGTGCGCCGCGACGCGGACGCCGAGGCGCTGCGCGCACAAAACATCGAGCCGCACATCCTGGACATCACGATGGAAACGGACGTGGCCGCCATCGCCGACCGCGTCGCGCGCGATCCGCTGCGCCGTCCCCTGCGCGCGCTGGTCAACAACGCCGGCATCGCGGTCAATTCTCCAGTCGAAACGCTGCCGATCGACCAGTGGCGCCGGCAATTCGAGGTAAACCTCTTCGGCCACATCGCGATGACCCAGAAGCTGTTGCCGGCCCTGCTGCTCAGCGGAGGCACCGTCGTCAACATCAGCTCGGTCGGCGGCAAGGTGGTGTTGCCGACGTATGGCGCGTATGCCGGTTCGAAGTTCGCCCTGGAAGCCGCCAGTGACGCGTTGCGGCGGGAGGTCGCCGAACTCGGCATCAAGGTGGTCGTCGTCGAACCCGGCGCGGTCAAGACCGAGATGGCCGAGCGCGGCATCAGCACCGCCGAGGGCCTGATGGCCAGCCTGACCGAGGCGCAACTCGCCCGCTACGGCGATCTCATCGGGGCCGTCACGGCGCAAGCCCGGTCGTTCGGCGAGGAGGGCGTTTCGGCCGAACACGCCGCGAAGGTGGTCGCCAAGGCCGCGACCGCACCGCGTCCACGCACGCGCTACACCATCGGACGCGACGCCGCAATCCTGTTGTGGATCAACCGCGTGGTGTCCGACCGGGGGCTGGACCGCATCGTGCGGCAGAACCTGCGATCCTTCGCCAGGAAGTCGCAGGCCCGCGAACAACGCAGCGCCGCAACAACTTCGGTCGGCCTTTAGACCGCCGCCCGCTCGCCCGTGTTGACGCCGTAGAACTGGTATTCGTCCCGCTTCACGGAACGGGTCGCCCGCCAGTACTCCCAGGTGTAGCCGCCCCAGAGCACGGTGTTCTTGCCGTGCTCGTCCAGATACCAGCTGCTGCAGCCACCGCTGTTCCACACCGAGGGGCCCAGCCTGCGCTGCAGCTCGTCGTTGAACTTGTCCTGGGCGGCGCGGGTCGGGGCCAGCGCCTGGGCGCCCAGCTTGTCGCAGGTCGCGATCGCGTCTGCGACGTAACGGATTTGGGATTCGATCATGAACACCACCGAGTTGTGTCCCAGCCCGGTGTTGGGTCCCAGCAGGAAGAACAGGTTGGGCACGTCGGCGACGGTGATGCCGCGGTGCGCGCCGATGCCCTCGCGGTTCCAGCGGTCCACCAGGTCCTCGCCGTGCAGCCCCTTGATCTGGACGTAGGTGTAGGAGTCGGTGACGTGGAAGCCGGTGGCGTACACGATCACGTCGGCGGGCCGGTGGGTGCCGTCGGCGGTGACGATGCCGTCGGCGGTGATCCGCGAGATGTGGTCGGTGACCAGTTCGGTCTTCGGGTCCGCGACCGCGCCGTAATAGGTGGAGGAGTTCAGGATTCGCTTGCACCCGATGCGATAGTTCGGGATCAGCTTGCGCCGCAACTCCTTGTCCTTGACCGCCCGGCGAATGTTGTATTTGCAGTAGGACTCGATGAACTTGAGCAGGTTCGGCCGCTTGGTCATGCCGAAGGCCAGCGCTTCCTGCCCCCAGTAGATCGCGAGCCGCACCAGCGCGCGCAGCCCGGGCACGTTCTCCATGGCCCGGCGCACCGCCGGCGGAATCTCGGGGTTCGACCGCGGCACCACCCACGGCGGAGTGCGTTGGTAGAGCTGAAGTTCGGCGACCTTCCCGACGATCTCCGGCACGATCTGGATCGCACTGGCGCCGGTCCCGATGACGGCCACCCGCTTGCCGGTCAGGTCGACGCTGTGGTCCCACTCGGCGGAATGGAAAGCGGCGCCGGCAAACTCGTCGCGGCCTTCGATGTCGGGCATGGACGGGATGTGCAGCGCGCCCGCACCCGAGATCAGGAACTGGGCGACGTATTCGCGCCCGTCGGCGGTGAACACGTGCCAGCGGTTCTCGTCATCGTCCCAATGGGCCCGATCGACCAGCGAGTCGAACTCGATGTAGCGGCGCAGCCCGTACTTCTCGGTGACGCCCTTGAGGTAGTCCCAGATCTCGGGCTGAAAGGAGAACGGGTTCTTCCAGTCGGGCTTGGGCTCGAACGAGAACGAATAGAGGTGCGACGGGATGTCGCAGGCGCACCCCGGATAGCTGTTGTCCCGCCAGGTGCCGCCGATGTCGCCGGCCTTTTCCAGGATGACGAAGCCGACGCCCTGCTTTTGCAGCGCGATCGCCATCCCCAGACCGGAGAACCCGGTCCCGATGATGAGGGCGCGCGTGTGCACGGGCTTCGAGGCGCTGGCCGCAGGGGTTGTCTCGGTTTGTGTCACGACGTCGGTCACGGTCGATCGGTCCTTCTATCCAGGCGTGTCGCGGGTCGGCGTCAGCCGGCGTCTTCGGCTGCGGCCCCGGCCGGCGCAGATACCCAGTACCCAGGGTATCGGCTTGGACGAGTGTTATCGATGGCCGCGGCGGTTGTCAACGCGGAACTGCGCTCAGCCCACGGCCGGCTTGACGGTCACCATGTCGTGAATCGGCAGGTCAGGATTCATCGTGATGCCCAGCGCCTCGGCGGTCCCGACGATGACCCCCATCATGATGGTGGTCAGGTGCGCGACGAACTGCTCGCGCGACATCAGCCGGGGGCTGTCCGGCTCGGGGCCCAGCCACCACTCCGTGGCCGACGCCGCGCAGCCGAACGCCGCGTTGCCGGCCAGTTCGACCGCCGCGTGGTCGAGTTCCATCTCGCGCAGCTCGTTGTCGAACATGTCGGCCACGGCCAGGGTGATGCCGCGTCCCTCGTCCAGGATCTGGGGGCTGGCCGCCGAGCGGCCCTGGATGAAGACGCGCAGCACGTTGGGGTGCTTGTCGACCAGGATCACGTACTCCTCGACGCTGCGCCGGATCACCTCACGGGCCGAGTCCGTTTTCAGGTCGATGGACGCGAAGATCGCGGCCCACAGCATGTCGCGTAGCCGCTCCCCGATCGCCTGGAACAGGTCCGACTTGTCGTGGAAGTGCCGGTAGATCTTCGGCTTGGCGGTGCCGGCCTCCTCGGCGATTTCCCGCACGGACAGTTCGGGGCCGAGCCGGTCGATGGCGCGGAAGGCCGCGTCGACGATTTCGCTGCGCACTTTCTTGCGGTGCTCGCGCCAGCGCTCGCTGCGCGCGTCGACCTTGGCCCCAGGCTTGACAGCCGGGTGGGGTCTAGGAGGCCGAGGAATTCTCACCACATCAAGCACTGTACCGCGCGACGGGCGCTGACCTGGGCAGACTGCCCGATCAAACGGCTGGGCGTGCCCGTTCAGGCGTATCGCTGGGCGTACTCACCGGGACTGCAGCCGAGCATCGAGCGGAAGTCGTTGGTGAAGTGGGCTTGGTCATACCAGCCGAGGCGAACCGCCAGATCGGCCAGATCGACGGATCGATCGGTCTCGATTGCCAACGCCGCCTGCTGCAGGCGGTAACGGCACAGGACCCATTTGACCGGAACCCCGACGTAGTGGCGGAAAACCCGCTGGGTGGTTCGCACGCTCCACGGTGAGCACGCCATCACGTGCTGTACTCGCTGGATGGCGTCGTCGTCACGGATCCGGTCTAGCAGCGCGTTGAGTGACGTATAGGTCGGGTCGGGGTCGGTGCGTGTCCCGATCATGGCGTCCAGTTGCGCGGTCGTGCCATCGATATCATCGTCGAAAAGCGCTGGGCTGTCGAATAAGTCGTCATCGACGCACACAACCCGGCCGGTCAGCGCGCTTGCATCGCGTCGGAATCGGGCGGTGAATCCGCCCGGCCGGAAGCGCGCGCCGACCACCGCGCCGCGTCCCGACAACTCGATGGCGAAGATCCGCTGAACCACGCCGTGCACCAAGGTGGCCGGCAGGGTGAACCCATGGCGGGGTGAGTCGGTGCCCCACTCATGGGTGAGATTGATCGATGGGAAAGTGATGACCAAGCTTTCCTGCGGGGTCCGCCCGGTCAGGTCCCAGCGCACCGACCAGAAGTGCTCGACGAATTCGGCAGCCGCCACCGAGGGCACCGTGCGGTCGAGCTCGAATATCGAGCCGGTGGCAGCCCGCCCGACCACACCGGGCTCCGGCGCTCCCGCCGGTGGCGTGTTTTTACAAGCGTCCACGCGACGAATCTAGCCAAGCTGAACGACATGAATCCCGAACCGATCCCCGAGGGCTACACGAGTTTGACCCCTTTTCTCGTTGTCGACGGAGCCGCAGCCGCCATCGAGTTCTACACCGACGTCTTCGGCGCGGCACTCGTCGAGAAGATGCTCGGGCCCGATGGCACGGTCGCGCACGCGGAGTTGGACTTCGGGCGCGGCAGGTTGCAGCTGTCCGACCCCAACCCCAGCTATCAGCTTGAAGCCCCGAGCCGCACCGAGGCGGTCACCCACTCGATCGCGCTCTACTGCGCGGACGTCGACGCCGTGCTGGCGCGGGCCCAGAACGCGGGGGCCACACTGCGGGAGGCGGCCCAGACCTTCGTCACCGGCGACCGGTTCGGGTCCATCACAGACCCTTTCGGGCAGCGGTGGTCGATCATGACGCGGGTCGAAGACATCGACTCAACCGAACGCGAACGCCGGCTGGCCAACTGGGGCGCCGAGAACCTTTGATCGGTCGCGGTCCTCGAGCATGCAGGACACGCAGCCCTCGACTTCTGTTCCGCCGATGCGTCGCTACGGCCCGCGCAGTACCTCGCTCGGGGAGCGGCCGAACTCCCGCCGGTAGTCGGCCGCGAACCGGCCGAGATTGCCGAACCCCCAGCGGTACGCGACGGCGGCCACGGTCGTCCCGTCCTCGACAGATGACTGCCTCAGCTCCGCATGCGCCCTTGCGAGGCGGATCGCCTTCAGGTGTGCCGTGGGCGTCGTGTCCAGGTGCGTACGAAAGGCCTCCTGGAGGGCACGAATGCTCAATCGCGCTGCGGCCGCGACGTCACCGATCCGGATGTCCTCGGCCGCCGCCTCCTCGAGATAGGCGATCGCACGCCGAACGGCCGGCGGCTGGACGCCGCCACACCGACCTGCCTCGACCGCGGCAGAAATCCCGGCATAGGCCTGCACGATGCTCGCTATCAACATGCGCCGCATCTGGGCGGACAGCAATGCCCCGGACGCCAAGAGCCCGTTCGGTCCGGCGTTGCGGAGCAGGAAGTGCATCACCTTGGCAACGGCCACCGTTCCCGCCCGGGAAGGGTGCCGGTGCAACGGGAATCGGACCGCGGACGGCTCGCCCGCGCCGGTGAATTCACCAATAGCCGCCTCGAACTCGGTACGGCCGATCCGCACGTGGAAAAGCCTGCAGTTCTGTTCCCAACGCAACTGATACGACGTGTGCGCGTCCAGCACTACGTGTTCGCCGGGCACCAGCAACCGTTCCCCAGTCGCGGCACGGGCCGCAAACCGCCCGCTGATCTGCTGGGAAACCAGGACGAAGTCGTCGAACGTCGACGATTCCATCAGGGTTGTAGCCGACCCATACGAGAGGGCGTAGACGCCTAGCCCAGTGGTGCCGCCCTCGGCGTGCCGGGCCCGGAACGCCGATAACCTGCCTTTTACAGCGAGGCGATGGGGACAGTAGACAGACGCGACTTGAGTTCTCGCGTCGTCCGGATCCGAGGTGTCGATCCGGATGCGCAGGCCGTCGATCATCAGGCTGTGGCCCGTTCGTGGATCGCCGTCGCCATTTCAAGCACGCTCAAGCCCCGCCCGACGACTGACGTCGTCGGTTTCGCCGGCAGGCGCGGAGGGCGCCGCGACGAGGGAAAGGCCGCGGAGGCCGGCGGCGCGGTCGCGCGCGCAATCGCCTGCAAGCGGTGTCACCTCGTTCACGCTCGTCGTTTGGTAAGGGCCAATCAAGCCTGCACCAGCGCAGCGCGATTCACCCATGGCTATCGAGCCGTTGTGCCCACGAAATGCGACACCCTGACGTCAAGGAACAGCCGCGTATTCGATCGGCATCACCGGACGCCCGGTGGCGGCGCGCGCCGGCCTGGAGCGGACCAGTCGGGGCCACCAGAAGAAGGGTCCGAGGAGCCGGGCAAGCGCGGGGGTGACGAACGAACGCACGATGAGAGTGTCGAGCAGCAAACCGATCCCGATCGTCGATCCCATTTCCCCCACCGAGACCAGCTTCCCGGAAACCATCGCCATCATGGTGACGGCGAAGACCAGGCCCGCGGTGGTGACCACCTTGCCCGAGTTGGCGACCGCTCTGATCAGACCGGTGTTCAGGCCCGCTCGGCTTTCTTCGAGGTAGCGGGCGATGAGCAGCAGGTTGTAGTCAGAGCCGACCGCAACCAGGATGATGAAGGTGAGCGGCAGGCCAAGCCAGCTCATCGGGATGCCGAGCACGTGCTGCCAGATCAGGACCGACAGGCCGAACGCTCCCGAGTAAGAAAACGCGACGGTTCCGATGATGACCAACGCCGCGATCACGCTTCGTGTGATGAGCAGCATCACCAGGAAGATCAACGCGAATGCCGCGGTGGCCGCGATGATCAGGTCCGTTTTGGCCGCATCCTGGATGTCCCAGTACGTCGTCGCCGCGCCGCCGAGATAGACGCGGGCGCCACTGAGGGTGGTGCCCTTCAGCGCCTCCTGCGCGGCCGCCAGATAGGTCTGGTCATGCTGGATGCCTTGCGCAGTGAGCGCCTCACCGTCGTGGTAGATCATGTATCGCGCGGCTTTGCCGTCCGGAGACACGAAGTATTTCAGGTCGATCCGGAAAGAGGGATTCGCGAAGGCGTCTGGTGGTAGGTAGAAGAATTCGTCGTTCTTCGCACTGTCGAAAGCGTAACCCAGGTCCATCATCTGGCGGCTCAGCTCGTCGAGTTGGGCCAACTGGGGTTCGATCGTGCTGTGCTCAGCCAGGATGACCCGGTGGAGTTGGTCGAGCTCATCGACGTTGCGGCTGAGTAGTTCGACCAGTTGTGGCAGCACCGAGTCCTGGATCAGTGCAGCTTGAAGATTCTTGTCCATCTGCTCGTCCAGCTGGTCGAACTTGTCGGTCGCGTCGAACAGCGATCGCAATGACCAGCAGAGCGGGATGTCGAAACAATGCTTCTCCCAGTAGAAGTAGCTTCGGACCGGACGCCAGACGTCGTCGAACTCGGCGATGTTGTCCCGCAGCGCATCCGTGACGTCTTTCATGCCCTGGGCGGCGTTGGCGGCGAGATGCGTCGCGCCGGCCTGTTGTGACGTCAATTGCTGCTGATGACGCATCAGTTCGGTCATGCGACTCGTGATGTCGGCCATGTCGGTCAGCCGGGTGTTCAGGTCGGTGAGGAACGGCACGAGCTCCTTGATCTTCGTTCCCATCGAGCCCATTGTGTAGGTGAAGGATGAATGCTCGAGCGGAGTCCCCAGCGGCCTGGTGACGCTCTGGATCAACCCCACGCCCGGAGTGTGAAAGACGCTGCGCGCCACCCGATCTAATGCGATCATATCCGTGCTGTTACGCATATCGTGATCGGACTCGACCATGAGCATGTCGCCGTTGAGCCTGCTGACCGGGAAGTGCCTGTCGCTCGCGGCATATCCCAGCTTCGACGGGCTGTCATCGGAGATGTAGATGCGGTCGTCGTAGTTGGGCCGGTAGCTGGGCAACGTCAGCGATCCCACAAGCACCACCAGGCAACTTGCCAACAGGACCCGGCCAGGCCACCGGACGGTAACCGTGCCGATCTTGCGCCAAATGCCGGCGCCTCCTTGGCGTTTCGGTTCGAATACCCCAAATCTGCTGCCGAGTGCCAGCACGGCCGGCCCGAAGGTCAGGGCGGCGCTGACCGCGGTGAGCATTGCCACGGCACAGGGGATCCCACAGGTGTTGAAGTAATTGAGCCGGGTGAACTTGAGGCAGAACGTCGCGCCGGCAACCGCAAGACCAGACCCCAGGATGACGTGCGACACGCCGTTGACTGCGGAATAGTATGCGGTTTCCCGGTCTTCGCCAGCGTGGCGTGCTTCGTGATAGCGGCCGATCAAGAAGATCGCGTAATCGGTGCCCGCGCCGAGGATGAGGGATACCAAGAGGTTCGACGCGAACTCCGATATCCCGATGAGCTTGTGGAAGGCCAACAAGGACACCAAGCCCCGCCCGCAGTTCAGTTCCAGCATCACCATGAGCAGGACGAGCAGCGCGGTCGAGACCGAGCGGTAGACGACCAGCAGCATCACGGTGATCAGGACGATGGTGACGAACATGATCATGATCAGGCTCTCGTTACCGGCTTCGAGCATATCCGCCGACAGCGGTGCCGAACCCGAGACGTAGACCTTCAGACCGGGCGGGGTTTTGTTCTGCGAGACCAGGTCTCGCACCGCCTTGATCGACTCGTCCGAGACCGCCGAGCCGAGGTTGCCGGCGGTCCGTACCAGCGTGTAGGACGCCTTTCCGTCGTTGCTCTGCACCCCCGCGGCGGTGGTTCCCTGCCCCCAGAGGTTCATCACGTATTGAACGTGTTTGTCGCGCCGTAGTTTTGCGACCAGATCGTTGTAGAACACATGGTCGCCTTCGTCCAACTTGTGTTCGCCTTCCAGCACGACCATCACCAGGCTGTTGCTGTCGGACTCTTTGAATACCTGCCCGATGTGGATGAGTGCTTGTGACGATGGCGCGTCGACCGGGACCAGCGGACCCCGGTTCGCTTCGGTGACCGGCTCCAGCTGCGGAACGACCGTGTTGAGTACAACCATGAGGGCGATCCACGCGAGCACCACGGGCACGGCGAACCTGCGAATGGCCTTGGCGAAGAACGGCCTTCGCGTGTTGTCACTATGGTTCATGCGGACAGCACCTGGCACCATACGCCGGCATGGTCACCGGTTGCCGTGTGTTCGGAACGCACCTGCCCGTCGACAGTGATACGGCAGCCGATGTTGCCGCCTGCCACCTGCGCGGCGATATCGGCGGTGGCCGTCGTCAAGACCGTTACTTCGGTGTGTGTCCACGGCAGCGCCGCGAGGTCGACCAGTACGGGGCGGGAGTTCACGTCCCAGTAGCTGGCCCTTCCCCACCCCGCGAGATCGCCGAAAATGTCGTATTCGATGCGTTTGGGATTGAACTGGGCTATCGAGAATTTGTTGCCCGGACTTCGAGTTCGGTCCTGGGAACCGAAGATCCCGTGTGCGGAGTCGATGATGAATGCAGCCAGGACAACCACGACGGCCACCAGGGCGGGCAGCCAGAGCCTGCTGACCAGCCGCCGACGTACGGACGCGACCATGAGTGTGACCCCTCCTGCGGGCCAAGGAAAGACATGCGGGGATGACAGTGAACGCAGCTGCGACGAAACCGCTAGGTGCGCAACCCGCTGAGCATCCGGGTGAAACTCGCAAGCTCGGCGAAGCCGTCCCCGGTGGGAGCGGGTCGCTCGGCGTCCCGAAAGACGGTGTCGAGATCCGCACTGCTTGCCTTCCAGCCACGCTCGGCCAGATACGCCACCGGATCGGCGTGCTTTCCGGCGAAAGTCAGGTCGCGCATATCTATTTCGGGGTCCCGCTCATTCCACATCGCATGGTGCATTCGCAGGTTATCGCCAAGCGCGTCGGCCCGGGGGCTGTCGATGTAGTCGGCCCCGAGCCGGCTGCCAGGGGCACTCAAGGTGGTGATCGCGTCGAGTATCTCGTCGTGTGTCTCGGGCGGTAGGTACCCGATGAGGAGGCCCTCGACGATCCAGACGGTCGGCTGAGCGTCATCGAAACCCGCTTGCCGCAATGCCGTTGACCAGTCCTGGCGCAAATCGATGCCTAGGCAGTGGTGCCCGTCTGCAGGCGGCCAGCCCAATCCGGTCAGGACGCTGCGCTTCCACTCGATTACCCGCGGTTGGTCGACTTCGTAGATGGACATCGTCGACGGCCAATCCAACCGGTAGGCGCGACAATCCAATCCGGCGGCCAGGATCACGGCTTGCCGAATGCCCGACTGGCACGCGTCGAGGGCGAAGTCATCGAGGCTGCTACTGCGCATCCCGAAGTAGGCGGGCATCCAGGCGACATCGAGGTCGGAGAAACTGATTGTGCCGTCGACTATTTGGGTGAACAATCGTAGTCCGACCGCCCGGACCAATATCTCGGCGAACGGATCCCTGATTACCGGGTCGGTTTGCCTGCTGGCGACCGCCCGTGCCGCGGCCACCATCGTCGCCGTCGCGCCTACGCCGGTCTTGAGGTCCCAACTATCGTCACGGGTCCGTGGCATGATCGCCCCTTTGCATCGTCTGGCCCCCGAACGAATCTGCGTCGCTCGGGTCGCTGTCTGATGCAAAGTTAGGGCGGCTACGACAGCCGGTCTACCCGGATTACGCGGGCGGTGGCCGGAAAACGCGGTGGCGCCCGGCTTTACACCGGGCGCCGGGGCGCTAGAGCATGCAGGACACGCAGCCCTCGACCTCTGTTCCCTCCAAAGCCATCTGGCGCAGCCGGATGTAGTACAGCGTCTTGATTCCCTTGCGCCAGGCGTAGATCTGCGCCTTGTTCACGTCGCGGGTGGTGGCCGTGTCCTTGAAGAACAGCGTCAGCGACAGGCCCTGGTCCACGTGCTGGGTGGCCGCGGCATAGGTGTCGATGATCTTCTCGTAACCGATCTCGTAGGCGTCCTGGTAGTACTCCAGGTTGTCGT
>NZ_LZMG01000057.1:0-13160 GCF_001673615.1 Mycobacterium sp. 1245499.0 | reverse complement strand
GATCTGCGTGGTGCCGCCCGCGATGGTCAGCGACCGCGACGTCAGCCGGTAGTTCGCCCACGGCGCGCCGGCGCCGCTGGTACCCAGCACGTCGAAGGCCAATGCGGCCAGGTCCTGGCCGATCTCGCCCCACACCGTCTTGGCGAGGCTCGCCGACCCGAACGCGTCACCCCCATGCAACGACGCCGAGATCGACCGCTGGCACAGGACTTCGAGATACTTGATGCGAAGCGCGATTTCGCCGAGCCGCCGCAACGTCACCGGATCGTCCAGCGCGTCGCTGCCGGCCGCGCCGAGATCATTGACCAGCTCTTCGAGCCGCACCTGCATCTCCGCGTACAGCCTGGCGGCGCCGGCGCGCCGTGGGCGAACTACCGGCTGACGTCGCGGTCGCTGACCATCGCGGGCGGCACCACGCAGATCAACAAGAACATCACCGCGCAGCGGGTGCTGGGGTTGCCGCGCAAATGAACCTCGAACTCACCGACGAGCAGGTGGCACTGCGCGACACCACGCGGCGCTTCCTCGCCGAGAAGGCTCCGATCGCCCAACACGTGCGGGCGCTGCTCGACGATCCGACCGGAACCGACGAGGCGGTGTGGCGCGGTCTCGCCGACCTGGGCACCACCGGTCTGCTGGTGCCCGAGGAGTACGGCGGCGCCGGCATGACGATGGTCGAGGCCGGCGTCGTCGCCGAAGAGCTGGGCGCGGCGCTGCACCCGGGACCGTGGCTGTCTGCCGCGGTGGCCGCCCCGCGGGCGCTGACCCGGCTCGGCGCCGCCGAGACCGCACGGGAGTTGTTGCGCGGCATAGCCGACGGCACCACGGTCGCAACGGTCTGCTTTCCGGATTCGGCGACCGTTGCCGCGAGCCGACGCGACGACGCGGTCGTGTTGCACGGCGAGATCGCCGCGGTGCCCGACGCCGTGGCCGCCGATGTCCTACTCGCGGTCGCCGAGAACGGCGACGGCCCTGAGCTTTTCGCCGTGCGGGCCGGCTCGACCGGCTTGTCGTTGGCACCCGAATCCGGCATCGACCCGACCCGCAAGCAGTTTCGCGTCACGTTCGACGCCGCGCCCGCCCAACGGCTGACCGCGACGTCCACCGCCGATCTGGCCGCGGTGATCGACGACGTGCTGATCGCCTCCGCGGCCGACGCGCTGGGCGCCGCGCGCGCCGTCATGGGCCTCGCGGTCGAATACGCGAAAAGCAGAACGCAATTCGGCCAGCCGATCGGCTCCTTCCAGGCCGTCCAACACCTGTGTGTGGACATGTACGAGACCGTCGAGCTGGCCCGCAGCGGCGTGATCCACGCCCTGTGGCTCAGCGACGCCGCCCCGGGAACGGGCGCTGCATCCGGCGAGGAGCGGCATCTCGCCGCGGTGCGGGCCAAGGCGTTCGCCGGGCGACTGGCCACGGTGGCCGACACCGCCATCCAAGTGTTCGGGGGCATCGGCTACACCTGGGAACACGATGCCCACCTGTACCTCAAACGGCTGCTGAGCTGGAGCGCGTTTCGCGGGGGCCCCGACGAGTACCTCACCGAACTCGGTGCGCGCCTTGCCAAGCGAGGCCGGGCCTGATGGACATCGACTACCTGCTCACCGCGACCCCGTCGGCGCGCAAATCGCTCGACCTCGACGCGCCCGTCAACCCCGACGACATCCGCGACTGCCTGCGAATCGCGTTGCAGGCCGCGAACGGGTCGAATGCCCAGTCCTGGCGCTGGCTGGTGATCTCGGATCCGGAGCTGCGCACCGAGATCGCCCGGTTGTATCGCCAGGCCTACCTGCTGCGGGTCGGTGGGCAGATGCTCGCCGAGCTGATGCCCGCGGGCACGCCCGAGAGCCGGGTCATGTCCTCTACGGAGTGGCTCGTCGAGCACATGGCCCGCGTGCCGTTGCTGGTAATCCCTTGCTATGAACCGTATTTGCCTCGGATCGAGGGCGATGAATCCTTTCATCTCGCCACGCTGTACGGCTCGATCTTTCCGCCGGTGTGGAATTTCCAATTGGCCTTGCACACCCGGGGGTACGGGACCTGCATCACCACCCTGCATCTGCATCACGAGGAGGAGATCCGCAACCTACTCGGGATTCCGCCGACCTACGTTCAGGGCTGTCTGCTACCGGTCGGCCGGCTGCGCGCGGGACGCACCTTCTCGCCTGCGCGGCGGCGGCCGCTCGAGGAAGTGGTCGCATGCGACCGCTGGGACGGCCCCCCGCTCTAGAATGGGGCTTTCACGCCTTTGTGCAGCGCATTCACCGCGCGCAGTCTGATAGCCTCTAACAAAGATTTGGTTCGGCAAGAGAGGACGAATGCGAATGCTCGCCGACCCGCAGTCGTCCAGATGCGCACACCGCTGACCATGGCCAAGGCCGAGTCACTGCGCGCCGGCGGCACAGCCGAATCCCCGACCCGCCGCGCCGAAATCCTCGCCACCGCGGCGTCATTGATCGCATCCTCGGGTCTGCGGACGTCGCTGCAGGAGATCGCCGACGCGGCAGGCATCCTTCCCGGCAGCCTGTATCACCATTTCGAGTCCAAAGAGGCCATCCTCGTCGAGTTGATCCGCCGCTATCAGGACGATCTGGACCGCATCGGGCGGGCCGCACAGGCGAGATTGGACGAACCCGACGCCCGTCCGGTCGAAGAACAGATCATCGAACTCGGGTCGGCGATCGCCGACTGCGCCGTAGAGCACCGCGCGGCCCTGCAGATGTCGTTCTACGAAGGGCCGAGCACGGATCCGGAGCTGATCAAGCTGACCCAGCAACGGCCCACGGCGATCCAGGAGGCGATGCTGCAGACGCTGCGCGCCGGCCGGTGGAGCGGCTACATCAAACCCGACATCGACCTTCCCACGTTGGCCGACCGCATCTGCCAGACCATGCTGCAGGTGGGCCTCGATGTCATGCGCCACAAGTCCGCCGCCGACCAGGTGGCCCAACTGCTGTGCCGAATCATCCTGCAGGGCTTGGCAACTCGGCCGCCGGCCGACGCGGCACTGGATCGCTCGAAAGCGTTCACCGCCGCCGATGACGTCATCGCCACCTGGTCCGACGACAGCGATGCCGACCCGAGCGACAAGGCGGCGGCGGTGCGGGCCGTGGCACGCGCCGAATTCGGCCGCAGAGGATATGAGGTCACCACCATCCGGGACATCGCCTCGGCGGCGGGCCTGGGCACCGGAACGGTGTATCGGGTGATCGGATCCAAGGACGAACTGCTCGCGTCGATCATGGAATCCTTTGGCAGGAAGGTCGAGGCGGGCTGGGTCAGCGTCCTGCGCTCGGATGCCACACCGATCGAAAAGCTGGACGCGCTGAGTTGGGTCAACGTCAACGCGCTCGATCGGTTCTCCGACGAGTTCAGGATTCAGCTGGCCTGGATGCGCCAATCGCCGCCGGACACGCCGAATCCGGGTTGGCTCTACGCCACGCGGCTGCGACAGATGAAAACGCTGCTTACCGAGGGGATCCGCTCGGGAGAGATCGCAATCGACGCCCCGTCCACCGCGATACTGGCCCGCTGCCTCATCGGCCTGCAATGGATACCGGAGAACATCCTCGCCGAGATCGGCACGCGCGCGGCCTTGGTGCACGCGCGCGACACCGTGCTGCGCGGCGTCGCGGTCCGCGGCAAGTAACGCTCGAGTAACCCGCCCCGGTATTGAACCAAATAACTGTTACCCATACAGTTGAGCAGTTAGAACCGCGTTGGCATTATCCGAGAAGGGGATTTCCATGACCATTGTCGATCGGTTGCGCTACGACGGCAAGCGCGCTCTCGTCGTCGGTGGCGCGACTGGCATGGGCGCCGCGGCGGCCAAGTCAGCGGCCGAGCTGGGCGCTGAAGTGATCGTGATGGACTACGCGCCGGTGAATTACGACGTCGCCAAGTCCATCCAGGTCGACCTGCGCGACACCGGGTCGATCGACGCCGCGCTCGAGCAGCTGGACGGCCCCGTCCACGCCGTGTTCTCGGCCGCCGGCATCGCCGACGGGACCACCGACCTGATGGCGATCAACTTCCTCGGTCACCGGCACCTGATCGAGCGGTTGCTCGAGCGCAACCAGCTCCCCTCCGGCTCGGCGATCTGCTTCATCTCCTCGGTCGCCGGCATGGGCTGGGAGAACGACCTGGACCTGCTGAACGAGTTCCTGGCCACCCCGGACTTCGCGTCGGCCCAGGAATGGGTCAAGGCGCACGAAGCCGAGGGCATCATTCACTACGGCTTCTCCAAGAAGGTCGTCAACGCCTACGTCGCCACCCAGGGCTATCCGCTGCTGAAGAAGGGCATTCGGATCAACGCGATCTGCCCGGGCCCCACCGACACCCCCCTGGCCCAGTCCAACGCCGACCTGTGGCTGACCTTCGCCCAGGACTACCGCGAGGAGACCGGCTCCAAGGTGCACACCCCGGAGCAGATGGGCGACGTGATGGCGTTCCTCAACAGCGCCGCCGCGTTCGGCATCAACGGAATCACGCTGCTGGTGGACTACGGCCACACGATGGCCTCGGTCACCAACGCCTACCCGCCGGGCAAGCCGATCATCGACATCATCATGGGCAAGGTGAAGCTCTAAGGAGCGCGCTACCGTCGGAGGGATGGCACGCATCATCGTCTTCGGCGGGCACGGCAAGGTCGCGCTGCAGCTGGCTCGTAACCTGACCCAGCGCGGCGACCAGGTGAGCTCGGTCTTCCGCAATCCCGACCAATCCGACGACGTCACTGCCACCGGCGCCGAACCGGTGGTGGCCGACATCGAACGGCTCGACACCGGCGCGCTGGCCGACCTGGTGGCCGGGCACGACGCGGTCGTCTTCTCCGCCGGTGCCGGCGGCGGCGACCCGGCCCGGACCTACGCCGTCGATCGCGACGCGGCGATCCGGGTGATCGACGCCGCCGCACAAGTGGGCGTCAAGCGGTTCGTGATGGTGTCCTATTTCGGCGCCGGGCCCGACCACGGTGTGTCCCAAGGCAATTCGTTCTTCCCCTATGCCGAGGCCAAGGCCGCCGCCGACGCCCACCTGCGCGATAGCGACCTGGACTGGACGGTGCTGGGGCCGGGGCGACTCACGCTGGAACCCGCCACCGGCAAGATCGTCCTCGGGCGCGGCACGGGCGAGGTGTCGCGCGCCGACGTCGCGCTCGTCGCCGCTGCCGCGCTGGCCGACGATTCGACCATCCGGCGGACCATCGAATTCAACAACGGCGACGACGCAACTGCGCTCCCGATCGCGCAGGCGTTGGCGGGCTGACGCTAGTGATGCGACGGCGCCGCGTTTGCGGGCGCAGTCCAGGACCATAGCCCGGCGGTTTTGCGCCGCCCGATCCGCGCGCCCGCAAACTTTGTCAAACGCGTCATCAGCCAGTAGGCCAGCTTTGAGGTAGACAGGCTGATCCTGGGATCCGAGCGCGCCATTTTCACCACCGCTTGGGTGCGGGGTCTCCGGACCCGGTCGTACTCGGTCAGAGCGGCCGGCACTTCTGGGGCGTCGGTCAGGATTGCGGCCAGGACGGCCGCATCTTCGAATGCCTGGCAGGCGCCCTGTGCAAGAAATGGAGTCATGGCATGAGCTGCGTCGCCGAGCAGCACCACCCTGTGGTCAACGTAGGACGGCAGGGGGTCCAAATCGTAGATGTCGTGACAGAGCACGGAGGTTGGTGCAGTGGCATCCAGCAACTGCGGGATCGGTGCGTGCCAACCCTGGGTGCGGCGACGCACCTCAGCCAGAGCATCGTCGTATCGCTGCCCGGGGCGTGGTTGGCGGACGGCCAGAAACCAGAACACGCGCTGGCCGGTCAGTGGGTGCGCACCGAACCGGGCTCCACGGCCCCAAGTCTGAAAGCCCTCGACCGGCCACACTGATTCCGGCTGAGTTACGCCCCGCCAACATAAAATCCTTTGATATGCAGGGGTTTTCGCACTTGGCCAGACGGATCGTCGTATCGCGCTGTCGATACCGTCGGCTCCTACCACCAGCGCTGCGTTGATCTCTTGTTGTCCACCCTCGGTGTGATAGCTGACTGTGACTGATTCATCGAACTGGCGCACCCCGGTGACCCGAGCGTCGGTGCGTACACAATCGGCCGGTAGCTGGGTCGCCAGCATGTGCTGCAGTTCCGCCCGGTGGTTGGCCAGTACCGTGTCGTCGTGGTCTGCGCGAAAGCGCATCAGGTATTCGCCGCTCGGCGTCAACAGCGTGCCGGCGGCTTCGCTTGAGAAGGAGATGGCGCGGAATTCCTTACCCAGGCCGAGGTAGTCGATCGCTCGGATCGCGTTTTGTGCGAATGACCAGCCCGCCCCGGCTTCCCGCATTTCGGGCGCTTGCTCCAGCACGGTGACCGACCATCCGCAGCGGCGCAATCCGATAGCGGTCGCAAGCCCGCCGATTCCAGCGCCGGCGACGACGGCCGAACGAGCGATGCCTGTGCCGTTAGTCATTGGTCCGCCCCTTGAGAGAAGGAGGAGGGGATTGGCTGAATTGCTTGGCCATCCAGTCGTAGACGTCATGAGCGACCCGCAAGCGTTGGGCGCGGGCACTGCCGAAACCGGCTAGATCCATGCCGTCGGCGGCAATATCGCGAAAGGCCAACAAGCTGGCCACCCGTCGGCGTACCACGGTCTCCCAGGCATCGTCGTCGACTCGGTAATAGTGCGTGCGCTCGCCTGGCCGGCTCCGCCGCCGGACCAACTTTGCGTCGGTGAGAAGCCGGATATTGGTGGTAAGCGAAGCCCGGCTCGCTCCGATAGCCTCGGCGATCTGCCCTGCAGATTGCTCGGGCGGATCGCAGATCATCAGCCAACCGAGCACCCTCCCCGCGATCGGCGGCACCCCGTACTCCTCGGCGCAAAACATCGCTACCCGCTCGACCCATTCGAGTAAGTGCGGCTGATCACCATCTCGCCTACGTCCCACAAGACCGCCTTTCACTTATTACGGTAATTTCACAATATGCTGAAATAGGTAGCTATAACAAGCCCCGGGATCTCCGCTGGGCCGGCCATGCAGCGGGGTAAGCTGCACTACGCAGCTGGTCTGCCTGTGCCGCAACCGCGGTGCCGGCATCGAGCGAAGCAACGTTAGTAGCGCTTCGTGAGAGGGAACCCGGTGAGAATCCGGGACTGTCCCGCAACGGTATGCAGGAACGACCGCCGTCAGAGTTTTTGGCAAGCACTGGTCGCAAGACTGGGAAGCGACGGCCATTAGGAGCACCACCTGAGTGCGCGCCTGCGAGTCCGGAGACCTGCCGGCTGTGCCGGGCGCGCCGCGTCCGGCGGCTCATCGCCTCGAGGAATGGGCGTCAGGCTGCAGCCGTTGCGGTTGGTACCCGGGTACGCACCGCTAACGGATCGGCTGCACGTCCGCCGGCGGTGACCACCACGTCGAATGAAGGACGAATATCGTGACCCCTCAAGCATTCACCGCCACGGTTGTCGGCTCGCCGCGCATCGGCCCGAAACGCGAACTCAAGCGCGCAACCGAGGGCTATTGGGCCGGGCGCACCAGCCGCGCCGACCTGGAGAAGGTCGCCGCCAGCCTGCGCCGCGACACCTGGCAACACCTGGCCGACGCCGGGCTGGACTCGGTGCCGGTCAACACCTTCTCCTATTACGACCAGGTGCTCGACACCGCGGTGATGCTGGGCGCGTTGCCGGCCCGGGCCGCACAGGTTGCCGACGATTTGGATCGCTACTTCGCCGCGGCACGCGGCAACCAAGACGTCGCGCCGCTGGAGATGACCAAGTGGTTCGACACCAACTACCACTACATCGTTCCCGAGATCGGGCCCTCGACCACGTTCTCGCTGAACCCCGACAAGGTGCTTTCGGAGCTGAAAGAGGCCCTGGGACAGAACATTCCGGCCCGCCCGGTGGTCGTCGGCCCGATCACGTTCCTGCTGCTGAGCAAGGCGGTCGACGGCGGCGGCGCCCCCGTCGAGCGCCTGCAGGAACTGGTGCCGATCTACTCCGAACTGCTGTCACTGCTGGCCGACAACGGTGCGCAGTGGGTGCAGCTCGACGAGCCGGCGCTGGTCACCGACATCTCCCCCGACGCGCCTGCGTTGGCCGAGGCCGTCTACAACGCGCTGGGCAAGGCGAGTAACCGTCCCGCCATCTACGTCGCCACCTACTTCGGCGACCCGGGTGATTCGTTGGGGGCGCTGGCCCGCACGCCCGTCGAGGCGATCGGCGTCGACCTGGTCTACGGCGCCGACACCGCGGTCGCGGCGGTGCCCGAGCTCGCGAACAAGACGCTGGTCGCCGGTGTGGTGGACGGACGCAACATCTGGCGGACCGATCTGGAAGCGGCGCTGGGCAAGCTGACGACGCTTGTGAATTCCGCGGGGCACGTGGCGGTTTCGACGTCCTGTTCGACGTTGCACGTGCCGTACTCGCTGGAGCCGGAGACCGGGCTGGACGACGCGCTGCATAGCTGGCTTGCGTTCGGGCAGGAGAAGGTCGTCGAGGTGGTGACGCTGGCCCGCGCCCTGCATGAGGGCCGCGACGCGGTCACCGACGAGATCGCGGCCTCCAACGCGGCCGTGGCGTCCCGCAAGAGTGACCCGCGCCTGCACAACGACGATCTAAGGTCGCACATCGACTCGATCGTCGCGTCGGGTACGCACCGGGGTGACGCGGCGCAGCGCCGGGCCAGCCAGGAGGAGCGCCTGCACCTGCCGCCGCTGCCGACCACGACGATCGGGTCGTTCCCGCAAACCGTCGCGATCCGCAAGGCGCGCGCCGCGCTGGTCGCCGGCGAGATCGACGAGACCGAGTACCGGAGGCGGATGAAGCAGGAGATCGCCGACGTCATCAAGTTGCAGGAAAGCCTCGGGATCGACGTGCTGGTGCACGGCGAGCCGGAGCGCAACGACATGGTGCAGTACTTCGCCGAGCAGCTGGACGGCTTCTTCGCGACCAAGAACGGGTGGGTGCAGTCCTACGGCAGCCGCTGCGTGCGCCCGCCGGTGCTCTTCGGCGACGTCATTCGCCGGCATCCGATGACGGTGGAATGGGCGAAATACGCTCAGTCGCTGACCGATAAGCCGGTCAAGGGCATGCTGACGGGGCCCGTGACGATTTTGGCGTGGTCGTTCGTCCGCGACGACCAGCCGCTGGCCGACACGGCCAACCAGGTAGCGCTGGCCATTCGCGACGAGACGGTGGACCTGCAGGCGGCGGGCATCGCGATCATTCAGGTCGACGAGCCGGCGCTGCGGGAGCTGCTGCCGCTGCGCCGCGCCGACCAGGACGAGTACTTGCGTTGGGCCGTAGGGTCTTTCCGCTTGGCCACCTCCGGCGTCGCGGACTCCACCCAGATCCATACCCACCTGTGCTACTCGGAATTCGGTGAGGTGATCGGGGCCATCGCCGACCTGGACGCCGACGTGACGTCCCTCGAGGCGGCACGCTCGCACATGGAGGTGCTCGACGATTTGAACTCGATCGGCTTCTCCAACAGCGTGGGTCCGGGCGTGTACGACATCCACTCACCGCGGGTGCCGAGCACCGGCGAGATGGCCGAGTCGCTGCGCGCGGCGCTGCGGGCCGTGCCGGCCGAGCGGCTGTGGGTCAACCCGGACTGCGGGCTGAAGACCCGCAACCCCGACGAGGTGACCGCGTCGCTGCGCAACATGGTCGCCGCGGCGCAGGAGGTGCGGGCGAGCGCATAGGTCATCCCGAGCGTAAGCCCACTGCGATTTCCGACGGGATATTTCGCAGTGGGCTTACGCTCGCGGGCGGACGCCGGCCGGACCTACGCGGGCGGCTACTCCGAAACCACCTGCACCGGAACGTCGTCGGCCCACGGTTGGCGGACGACCATGTCGGCGACCCGGACGATGCCGCGCTCGAATTCACCGGTCGCGGCGTCGACCAACCGGTACGCCTGCGTCTGCTTGTGAATCGGTTGCGCATCAAGCAGAACCACGCGGACCTCGCCGGGCTCGAAGTGGCAGCGCTCCTGCAGGGCGGCGATCAGTTGCTCGTTGTGCATGTGGCCGTCGCCGAAGTTCCAGCCGATCGCGGTGCTGCAGATCCGCTCGCCGTCAGTGATGACGTAGTCATTTTCGTTCTGGCCGGCCATGGCCCGGTGCGCCAGGGTGAACAGCGCCCGGCCGTGAGTGTTGAACCCGCGGAACGCATATCCCATATAGATCGGGATCTGTGCCGCCTCGGGGCTGCCGTAGAACCGCTCCAACTGGGCCTGCGGCATGCTGGCGATCGCCACGATGCCCCGGCCGATCTTGTCGCTGGCCGAGGGTTTGATGCACCACAGTGTGGTGTCCCAGTTGCCGGCGTAGTAACGCATCCCGGGCAGGAACGAGATCTTGCGCGGGAACATGTTGCCCAACAAGACGATTCCCGCGATGACCACGAAGAGCACCGCCACCACCACCGGGTGTTTCAGCTCGCGCAGCCCGATGTGGGTGTGCGCGACGAACAACGACAGCACGCCGAAGATCATGAAGACGTTCCACTCCAGCGGCACGCCCATCGGGATCGACACGAGGATTCCCAAGTGGAAGCACACCATCACGATGGCGGCGATGGTGACCGGCCAGCCGCCGTGACAGAAGAAGAGCGGTAACGGCACCAGCATCTCGATGGCGGTGCTCAGGTGTGCCAGCCAGCGTGACAGGCGGCCAGGCCGCAGGTCATCCGGGAAGTGTTCGAAGAAGCGCCGTTTCAGCCAGCGGGGCCGCACCAGCGGGTTGTTCGACATCATCGTGGAGATCACGAACGGAAAGTGTTTGTTGAGTTTGGATGTCGCGGCCCCGATCCAGATCACCAGGAAAACCACCTCGGAGCCGACGATCATGTCGGGCGCGCCGAACAGGAAAGTCACCGCCATGGTTGCGTACACCTCACCGCGGGCGGCCAGGAAGATCACCTTGTCGCGCAGACCAACCACCGCCAGCAGCAACAGGATCAACACGATCTTCCAGGCGGGCAGCAGTCCGATCGTGGTGCCCAGCTCGGGCATCGGCCCGGTGCCGTCGGCGAACAGCGCCGCGAACGTGAACAACAGGAACAGCGCGTAGAGCGCGACGTCGACCGGCTTGCGCTTGGTACCACTGGTGAGCGGGACCCGATCCGGCCACGGTGGCAGCCGGATGGTGCCGAACCGCATCCAGTACAGAATCGAGCCCATCGGCGGGAAGAACCGGTTGTTCAACGGCCCGAAGCCGCATCCCAGCCCGATCACCTCGAACAGCATCGTGTAGAGCACGACCTTCTCGAACACGATCGGCTCCGACCACCACGACGCGACGTGTGTGATACCGCCGAGACCGTTGGTGGCCGACGCGAACAGCCACGCGCCCAGGATGTAGAGCAGGATCTTGACGACATAAAACAGATGGAGCACCACCGGCGTGCCGAAACCCACCTCGGCCCAGTGCTTGGCCATCGGCCGGATCTTCTCGCTACGGGTGCCCTTGTTCCATTCGGCCATGTCGAGCTGCGGCAGCTCGGGCTTCAGAAATCCCATGGTTCCACAGACTAGAACGTGTTCTAGGCCCGCGTGCTGCAACCTTGGGCCCCGGCGCGGGCGGGTCGCCGCCGGCGCGAACGCAAACGGAAATCTGTGTTAACCGGCCACCACCGGCGCCCGGTCAGTGTAGTTTGCTGCTGAGGTGGGCGAGGTTGAGGAGACAACCGTGTCTGAGGTCGATTTTTGCGTGGTCGGAGCGGGATTCGCGGGTTTGACGGCCGCTTTGCGACTCATCCAGGCGGGGCATTCGGTGGCCTTGCTGGAGGCGCGTGATCGAGTCGGTGGCCGGACCTTCACCGAGACGCGAGCCGACGGCACGTGGATCGATCGCGGCGGCGCGTGGATCGGCCCGGGCCAGGACCGAATCTATGCGCTGATGAACGAGTTCGGTGTGCCGGAGTACAAGCAGCACAACGACGGCGACGCGATGATGATCGTCGGCGGCAAGAAACACCGCTACGGCGGCACCATCCCGTGGACCGTCAGCCCCTGGGCCGTCGCCAACCTCGGGATCGGTCTGGCCACCATCGAGAAGATGTGCAAGGCGATTCCGCGCGAGGCGCCGTGGGAGGCGAAGAAGGCCCAGGAGTGGGACCGCATCAGCATCGGGCAATGGATCGAGAAGAACTCCATGTCCTCCGAGGCCGCGGAGATGCTGGACATGGCCTTCGCCGGCCTCTACACCTCGGCGGCGTCTGAGACGTCGCTGCTGTGGGGCCTGCTGCAAACGGCGTCGGCGGGTGGGCTCACGTTCGCGATTTCGGGCAAGGGTGGCTCCCAGGACGCGCGCCCGGTCGGTGGGATGGGCGCGCTGCACCGCCCGATGGTGGCCGCGCTGGGCGACGCGCTGCACCTGTCGCAGCCGGTGCGCCAAATCGCCCAGGACGCCGACGGTGTGACGGTCAGCGCGGCCGACCTGACGGTGCGGGCGCGCCGAGTCATCGTCGCGATCCCACTGGCCATCGCCACCTCGATTCACTACGAACCGATGCTCCCGGTGGACCGGGCATTTCTGCACCATCGACTGCCGAGCGGCGCGGTCATCAAGACTTCGCTCATCTACGACGAACCGTTCTGGCGTGCCGACGGACTCTCCGGCCAGACCGCCGCGCCGGGGTCGCCCGCCACCCTGACCATCGACGCCTGCACGGACACCGCGGATCCGGGAATCATGTGCGTCATCACCGAGGGACGCGCGGCGCGCCGCCTCACGCAACTCGACGAGGCCGAGCGCAGGGCCCTAGTCATCGGCGAACTCGTCGATCGGTTCGGCGAGAAAGCCAAAGCGCCGCAGGAGTTCCACGAGCAGAACTGGACGGTGGACCGCTATTCCGGCGGCGGGATGATCGGGCACGCCCCCACCGGCGTGCTGACCGAATACGGCTACACCTTGCGCGAGCCCTGCCGCCGGATCCATTGGGCAGGCACCGAAAGCTCGGCGATCATGTGCGGGTGGATCGATGGCGCGATTCGTTCCGGCGAGCGCGCCGCGGCCGAGGTGGCCGAGGCCGAGACCGCGGCGGTCGCGTAGCCCGAATCAGCGGGGCAGCGCGCCCAAACCAGCGTGGCAGCGTGCCCAAATCACTTGTGCCTCTTTTGTTTCAGTGGTTTCAGGGGAGCGCTTTTTGTCGGTGGCCCGTTCTAGCATTCGA
>NZ_LZMG01000056.1:0-21543 GCF_001673615.1 Mycobacterium sp. 1245499.0 | reverse complement strand
TCGCTCCGACCGCCTGCACCAGCGCGACGGCGAACGCGGCATCGCGCAGGCCGTCCAACACGGCGAACAGGCGGTCGGAGCGATCCTGTTGATCGCCAACATGGTGCAGGTCGCCGCGTACACCCGGCGCACCGAGATCGGAATCATGCGGCTGGTCGGTGCCAGCCGCTGGTACACCCAGCTGCCTTTTCTGGTGGAAGCGATGCTGGCCGCGTCCATCGGTGTCGCCATCGCCGTGCTCGGTCTCATGTTGGTCCGTGCATTGTTCCTGGACAACGCGCTGAGCCAGTTCTACCAAGCTCATCTGATCGCCAAGGTCGACTACGCCGACATCCTCTATATCTCGCCGTGGTTGTTCCTGCTCGGCGTGTCGATGGCGGCGGTGACGGCGTACGCGACCTTGCGCCTCTATATACGGCGGTAGCTGTGGCCAAGGGTTCCGGCCGAGCCAAGGCGGCGGGCGGCAAAGGTGGCAGCAAACAGGTTATCGCCACCAATCGCAAAGCGCGACATAACTATTCGATCATCGAGTTGTTCGAGGCCGGGGTGTCTTTGCAAGGCACTGAGGTGAAAAGCCTTCGGCTGGGCCAAGCATCGTTAGCTGACGCGTTCGCAACGATCGACGACGGCGAAGTTTGGTTGCGTAACTTGTACATTCCCGAGTATCAGCACGGTAGCTGGACCAATCATGAACCGCGTCGCAACCGAAAGTTGTTGTTACATAGGCAACAAATCGACAGACTGGTGGGCAAGATACGAGATGGTAACCTCGCCTTGATGCCGCTGTCGCTGTATTTCTCTGAGGGCAAGGTCAAAGTCGAGCTGGCCCTCGCGCGCGGTAAAAGGGCTTATGACAAGCGCCAGGACATGGCGCAACGTGATGCACAGCGTGAGGTGGTCCGTGAAATGGGACGTCGAGCAAAGGGCATGACCTGATCGGGGCGGCTTACGCCCAGCTGTCGGCCGTCACCTACGGCGTCAGCGATTTCGTGGGCGGCGTGGCAGCGCGGCGAGTGGCCGCGCTGCGCGTCATGCTGGTCGCCTACCCGATCGAGACGCTGTTGCTGGGCGTGATGGCCGTGTTCGTCGGCGGGCCTGTTCACCTCGGTGCCGTCGTGTGGGGATGCCTCTACGGCATCGGCATGGCGTTCGGCATGTGGGCGTTCTTCGCGGCGCTGGGCTCCGGCCCGATTTCGGTGGTCTCGCCGTTGGCGGCGGTGCTCAATGCCGCGGTGCCGGTAGCGGTGGGCATGGCGTTGGGGGAGCGGCCGGGGCAGGCGGCCCTGGTGGGCGTCGTCCTGGCGCTGGCCGCGGTGATGCTCGTCAGCCGCGAGGCTCCCGTGGAGGGAACGCCATACCGGTTCACTCCAAAAGTGGCCTGGCTCACAGTGGTTGCGGGTTCGGCGATGGGGCTGAACCTGGTGTTCCTGCACCAGGCGCCGCACGTGTGCAAGCTGTGGCCGCTGGTGTTCGCCCGCGTGGCGGCCAGCCTGGTCGTGTTCGCCATGGCCAAAACCAGCCAGAACCTGGCGATGCCGCGCGGCCGCCCGCTCAAGCTGGCCGTGGCCGTCGCCGTGCTGGACATCTTCGCCAACATCACCATGCTGGCCGCGCTGCACACCTGGCTGCTGTCGCTGGCCAGCATCCTGATTTCGCTGTATCCGGCCGCGACGGTCGTGCTGGCGATGGTGGTACTGCGCGAGCGGGTGACCCGCTTGCAGGGGATCGGCATGGTGCTCGCCATGGGATCGGTGGCGATGATCGCCTCGGCCTGACGGTTGTGCCGCCGCCTAATATTGGGCAGTTGGCACGTATCACGACCGGGAGATGGCGTTGGGTGCGTTTGAGACCGAAGATCCCGTCATTCGCTCGCTGTCGGACGCGGTGGACAAAAGCCCCGACGTGATCGAGCTGCGGTTGCATCTGGCCGGCCTGCTGGCGGACAAAGGCCGCTACGCCGAGGCGCTGGGCCATTGCAGCACGGTGTTGACGCAGGACGCCGGCAATGTCAACGCGCTGAGCCTGTTGCAACGGTGCAGCGCCGCGCTGGCGGCGCCGCCGGCCGAAGCGTCCGCACCGGTTGCAAATCAGCCTGCTGGAAACGAAAGCTTCGACTGGTCGAGCGCCGAACAGGAAGTGGCCGACATCATCGAGCCCGCCTTCGTCGAGCAACCCCCTGACGCGGTCAACGAAGACGACTTCGACGTAGTGCAGCGCGTTCGTGTCCGGTTGGATGATGTCGCGGGCATGGATGAAGTCAAACGACAGCTGGACCTGTCGTTGCTCGGCCCGATCCGCAATCCCGAACTAATGAAGGCGTTCAAGGTGTCCGCGCGCGGCGGGTTGTTGCTGTACGGACCACCGGGTTGCGGCAAGACATTCATCGCCAAAGCCGTCTCGGGTGAGTTGGGGGCGAACTTCTACCAGGTGGGCATCGCCGACGTCCTGCACCAGTGGTTCGGCAACAGCGAACGCAGCATCCGCGCCGTCTTCGACACGGCCCGGCGCAACGCGCCCTGCGTGTTGTTCTTCGACGAAGTTGATGCATTGGGACACCGGCGCTCCGCGCTGAGCGGCAGCTCGGGTTTGCGGCCGGTGGTCAACACCTTGCTCGAGGAGATGGACTCAGCCAGCTCCGTCAACGACGGTGTCTATGTGCTGGGCGCCACCAACGCACCATGGGACGTCGATCCCGCGCTACGCCGCCCCGGCCGATTCGACCGGATGATCTTTGTCGGCTTGCCCGACACCGGGGCCAGGGCCGGGATCGTGCGGTCGCATCTGCAAGACCGGCCCGTCGCGGGCATAGACCTCAAGTCGATCGCCAACCGCACCGATGGCTTTTCTGGCGCCGACCTGGCCTACGTGTGCGAGACCGCAACCCAGTTGGCCATGGCGGATTCGATGCGCAGCGGTCAGGTCCGTCCGGTCACCATGGCCGACATCGACACCGCCATCGCGCAGATCCGGCCCAGCACCGGACCCTGGTTTGAGACCGCCCGCAACGTCGTCGAGTTCGCCAACGGCGACGGAACCTACGACGAACTGGCGAAGTACATGCGCCGCAAAAAGATTCGGTAATCTTCGGTGACTTCGGAGCCTGGATTAGGGCGATACGACGAGGTCATCCGAGTCGCAGACGCCTATATCGACGCCAGAAAATACGAAAGCGCACGCGAGATCCTGAGCCGGTCGCTCTCGCAAAGCCCCAACGATCCCGCCCTCCTTGCGTCCTACGCCCGCGCCGAACTCGCGCTCGGCAATTATTCGGGCGCGGCGCGCAGCGCATACGCCGCCTTGGCCGGCGCACCCGACTCCGAGTTCGCGATGCGACTGTATGCGTTGGCGCTATTCAACCTTGGTCGCCAGTATGACGGCCTGTGGATGGCTTGGCGAGCGGTCACATCACACCCGAATGAGCCTGCGCCACTGCGCCTTTACGCATTGCTATTGCAGAAAGCGTGGCAGTTGCGCTCGGCGCTGGATGTCATCGAGCGCGCGCTACGGCTGGATCCGCAAAGCGTCGACGCGCACATCCGGCGCGGTTCGATTCTGCATGCCATGGGCCGACGGGATGAGTCCGAGGTTTCGTATCGAGCGGCGCTGCAGCTGGATCCCGCGAACGCCGAGGCCCTCAACGATTTGGCGGTTCACCGACTGGGGCGCTTCAAGTTTGGACGCGCCCTTCAGGGGTTTCTCGGTGCCGCCGGAAGCGATCCTGGCTATGGGGCGTTGAGTCGGCGCAATATCGGGGTCGTTCTCCGAAAGGTGCTCACCCTCGTGACCGTTGGCGCGGGGCTGTTGAGCGTGTGCCTCGCTATCACCGCCGGGGCCTACGACGAGGGCCATCCGACCGCGTTGGCGCGCGTCGGTGTCGGCCTGCTCAGCGGGGTTTTGATCGCCGTGTTGTGGTGGCTGCTTCGCACGATCCCGCGCCGGGTGTTCGTTGCCGTCCTGCGCGAGCAGCACTTCTTCGCACTTCGTCTCGCCCATGCGGGAATGGCCGTCATCGCCGGGGCATGGGTCACGTTTTGTCCGTGGCCCGCCGGGTGGATCGCAGTCGGCGGGCTGCTGGCAGTCAGTGCCCTTGTCATTATCCGAATCGGTCTCTTCATCGGAAAGTAAGCGGCCTACGATCCGACCATGGCCGATCGCCCCGTCACCAAACTCGACAAGTCCACCGTGCTCACCGGTCTCTTCGCGGTGTGGGACGACATCGATGCGCTGTTGGGCGGGCTCTCCGAAGCGCAATGGCGGGCGGCCAGCCCGCTGCCCGGCTGGGACGTCAAGGCCCTGGTGTCGCACATGATCGGGACCGAGTCGTTCCTTGCCGGCATCGCAGCGCCCCAGCCCGATGTCGACGTCTCCGCGTTGGAGCACGTGCGCAACGACGTCGGCGTGATGAACGAGTGCTGGGTCCGCCATCTGAGCGCGCACGCCGACGCCGATGTACTGGAAAGCTTCCGGGCGATCACCACCGACCGGCGCGAAGCGCTGACGACCATGTCCGACGACGAGTGGGACGCGGTGACGATGACTCCCACCGGCCCGGATTCCTACGGCCGGTTCATGCGAATCCGGGTGTTCGACTGCTGGATGCACGAAGAAGACATTCGCGTGGCGTTGGGGCGCCCGCCGTCCGATGACGAGCTGGCCGGCCCGGCGGCCTCGCTGGCCGTCGACGAGATCGCCGCGACGATGGGTTACGTGGTGGGAAAGCTGGCCAAGGCGCCCGAGGGCTCACGCGTCCAGTTCGACCTCACCGGCCCGCTGGCCCGCACCATCCGGGTCAGCGTGGACGGCCGGGCCGCGGTGGTCGACGACTTCGGCGGCCAACCACCGACGGCGACGATCCGCCTGGACGGGCTGCAGTTCACCAGGCTCGCCGGCGGCCGCCCGATGTGTCCCGCCCGTCCCCACGACGTCGACCTCGACGGCGACAGAGCCGTGGCCGCCCAGGTCGTCGAGCACCTCAACTTCGTGATCTGATCGCAGCGCAGCGGGGAAGATAATCCCGTTGCCGCTGGTTGATAGGCAGGTACCATGGATGTTCCTGCCGAAAGTCGGTGGGGTGCGAGGGGCTGAAAGGTTTCGACTTCGCGCATCGAATCAAGGGAAGCGTGCCGGTGCAGGCAACTGACCACCGTAAGCGTCGTTGCAAACAGATAAGCGCCGATTCACATCAGCGCGACTACGCTCTCGCTGCCTAAGCGACAGCTAGTCCGTCAGACCGGGAAAGCCCTCGACCCGGACCCTGGCGTCAGCTAGAGGGATCCACCGATGAGTCCGGTCGCGGGACTTATCGGGACACCAACAGCGACTGGGATCGTCATCCTGGCTTGTTCGCGTGACCAGGAGATCCGAGTAGAGACATAGCGAACTGCGCACGGAGAAGTCTTGAGGGAATGCCGTAGGACCCGGGTTCGATTCCCGGCAGCTCCACTACAGAATGTGCTGTTCAACGCGGGGATTCGCTACGCGCCGCAGCTAGGTCATGCGACCTCGGGTTGGATCATGGGCCGGGTGAGCGGCTTTAATCGTCATACGCCGGCGACGCGGAGTTGTGCACGCCGGAGGCCGCATCAAGATGAGGAGCTCCCATGACCTATCGCCGCCTTGCTTTGGCGCTCGGCGCGGTGTTGGCGGCGGCCGTCATTCCGGTCCAGGCCCATGGCGAGCCGCCGACGAAGTGTCTGACCAACACTCCCAAGGGCAAGCAGGTCTACGTGCCCTGCGATCTGCTCAACGCCGGTGCCAATTTCCCGCCGGGGCAGCGTTGCCCTCCACCGATCGAGCAGTACCCGAAAGATGTGGCGGACTGGTGTGGCGAGGGTCCGGGTCTTGCGAGCACGACTCCTACGACTCCTACGACTCCGGCGACGCCTACGAGCCCGACGAGTCCCACGACTCCTACCAGTTCCACGACTCCTACGAGCCCGACGACTCCTACCAGCTCTGTGCGGCCTACGAGCTCGACGACCCCGACGAGCTCTACGACCACAACGAGTCCCACCAGCCCGGCGGCCCCGGGCAATGCACAGTAACGGCGTCCTGCATGAGGTGGTTCACCTGGGCTATACACCTCGCGCTCGGCTTCGTGAACGTCTGGTCGCGTGGCGGGTCCTGACGCCGTCAAGACCCGAAAGCGAAACCGCAGGTAATGAGCGGGGACGGGACGTAATGAATCAGAGCTTCGAAAACCAAACCCTTGGTAGAGGAATCCGCCAAACTTGCGCGATCACGCGGGCTTGACGGCGAACATGCGGAGATAACTTGGTGGGAACTCCAGTGCCTCGGATCGCGCCGGGATCTACGATGCGTCACCTGGCTCAGGTGCAGGTGTGGGACGACGCCGACGTCGCTTTCGGGTAGCAGCCCGAAATCTTCCCCCGAGTTTGGAGGGCCTAGCGACTCAGTACTCGGTAGAAGGTGGTTTGGGCCTTACCGCCCTCAGCGAATTGTGCAATTGCTTCCACGCTGACCGCGAAGTGATCGGTTTGGACGTGACGGTCGACACCGTGTTGGTTGCGGAACCGCTGGTAAAGCGTGAAATGTCCAGGCCGATCGCGATCTTCGTGCAGCCGAAATGTGTTAACGGCTCCTTCGGCCTGTGACTGAGGGATTAACCTAACAAACGCACGTCGCAGGTCGTCTCCTCTGCCAGGCAAAGCCGTGGCCTCGGTGATCAGCACTACTTCTTCGTCTGGGCCGTACATGGTTGACGCTCCTTCACCATCTTCTCAAGGGGCTTTGCGCCATAACGGGGATCGAGTGACTACCTCGCCGGCGCCGTCATTTGTGTAACGCACCGGCACCTCTGATGTGCTTCATCGCTGTGGAATTGACTGCCGGGCTGAGATATGGCCGCCGGCTTGGTGAACGACATTCGCCACCGTTTTGCTCGCCTCTTGTTCGGGGTATAGCCTACACACTCGACGATTGCGACTGCACCGAATTACCCACTGCGCGTTCATAACTCAGTGAGGAGCAGGAGGCTCCAATCGAGTGAGTGCCAGCGTGGAATTGATGTCGCAGATCCGCACCGCTCATGGCGTAATCGACACGCACACTGATAAGCCACTTTGTTTCAGCAGTTGGCCTCGGGATCCAAAACTCACCCGGGTGAAACGACGATGGGGTGATGACGGCTCATCCCGCGGTGCACCAAGCTAAAGCCAGTTCAAACGTCGACATACCGTGCGCCGGGTGTCGACGCTAACGCTACAAATCTTCTTGCCGGGCAAAGGCGGTAATGGCCCGCGGAAGCACTCGAGAATGATTAGCAGGAGGGTCTCACCATGCACTTCGATTCCAGGAAGGTCGTCGTCGTCGGAGGCAGCGCCGGTATGGGCCGGCAGGTCGCCGTTGATGTCGTGCGCCACGGCGGCAGCGCAGTGATCGTCGGCCGGTCGAAGGACCGTGTTGATGACACCGTGACCGAATTGAGCGGCGGGGGCGGCGAGGCCTGGGGTATCACTGCCGAGCTGACGGATCGCGCTGCGGTCGCCGATGTTCAGCGCGCGCTTGCTGAGCAGCACAGCGATGCGACACTGTTGGTGAACGCGGCCGGATTCTTTGTGCCCAAGGCGTTCCTGGAGTACGACGCGCTGACCTACGACTCGTACATGGAGTTGAACTATGCATTGTTCTTCCTGACGCAGTCCGTCGTTGCGGGCATGATCGCCCGCGGTGAGGGCGGCTCGATCGTCAACATCGGCAGCATGTGGGCACATCAGGCGATCGGTCTGACTCCATCGTCGGCATACTCGATGCAAAAGGCCGGGCTGCATGCGCTGACCCATAACCTGGCCATCGAGCTCGCCGAGCATAAGATTCGCGTCAACGCGGTGGCACCGGCCGTCGTCAAGACCCCGCTCTACGAGAAGTTCATCCCCAAGGACGAGATCGACGCCACGCTTGCCACATTCGCGCCGCTTCATCCGCTGGGACGAGTCGGCACTCCTGCCGACGTCGCCAACGCCGTCACGTATCTGCTGTCGGATGAGGCCAGTTGGGTAACCGGGGCGATTCTCAATGTCGACGGCGGCATCATGGCCGGACGCAATTAACGCGACAA
Organism: Mycobacterium sp. 1245499.0; assembly: GCF_001673615.1. Taxonomy (NCBI): domain Bacteria; kingdom Bacillati; phylum Actinomycetota; class Actinomycetes; order Mycobacteriales; family Mycobacteriaceae; genus Mycobacterium; species Mycobacterium sp. 1245499.0. Next base: position 13,466 of record NZ_LZMG01000056.1, on the reverse strand, counting down.
CACTACCTACCGAAATGCTAAGCGCATCCTCGTAAAGGCTGCGCGAATGAAGGAGACCAGGTGTCACATCAATACAGCAAGAACCCTGCCGCGGTCGACGCGCTCAGCCCTCAGCAATACCACGTCACCCAGGACAGCGGCACGGAGCCTCCGTTCACCGGCGAGTACTGCGACAACCATGAGCCCGGCATCTACGTCGACATTGTCTCTGGCGAACCGCTTTTCGCCTCGGTGGACAAATTCGACAGCGGTAGTGGCTGGCCCAGCTTCACCCGGCCCATCGGCGCGGACAACCTCGTTGAGAGGCGCGACCGCAGCCACTTCATGGAACGGATCGAGGTACGGTCGGCCCACGCCGATAGCCATCTGGGGCACGTATTCCCGGACGGCCCCACCGAAGCCGGGGGGTTGCGCTACTGCATCAACTCGGCATCGCTGCGATTCATCCACCGCGATGAACTCGAAGCCCAGGGTTATGGGCAATATCTGCGTTTGTTCACGAATGATGGATCGGAGCAACACCAAAGTGTCGCCGAGCAGCAATCATGAGCAGCCACAACAAGATCGCCGTTCTCGCCGGCGGGTGCTTTTGGGGGATGGAGGATCTCTTCCGCGCGCAGCCCGGTGTGGTGTCCACCCGTGTCGGCTACACCGGCGGCAGCAACGCGCATCCCACCTACCGCAATCACCCCGGCCACGCCGAGGCGCTCGAAATCACCTACGACCCAGACGAAACCGATTACCGCGCACTGCTGGAATTCTTCTTTCAGGTTCACGACCCGACCACCAAGTACCGTCAGGGCAACGACGTCGGAAGCAGTTACCGGTCGGCAATTTTCTATCTGGACGACGAGCAAAAGCAAATCGCGGTGCAGACTATCGCCGACATCGAGAATTCGGGCCGGTGGCCCGGCGCGGTCGTCACCGAGATCAACCCGGCCGGCGAGTTTTGGGAAGCGGAACCCGAGCACCAGAACTATCTGCAACGCTACCCATCGGGCTACACCTGCCACTACATCCGTCCCGAGTGGACGTTGCCCCGCCACGGTGGCGCGAGGGCAGCGACCGCAGAACATGCCAAGCCCATTCAATAGCGACATGGGCTCGGTAATGCAGGACAAGGACCCGACAATTTCGCCTGACTGGCAGGTGCTGTTGAGCATTTACGCGCCGTTGGTGTTCTATGGCGCCGCATGTATCGCAGGACGGGTGTCACCGCGACCGGAGATCGGCGAGCGACGGTGACACGATGACTCAGAACCCGAACCTTGCGGCGCTGTCGGCAGCCGGTGTGTCGGTCTGGCTGGATGACTTGTCGCGCGACTGGCTGCAATCGGGCAAGCTGCAGCGCCTCGTTGATACCAGAAGTGTCGTCGGAGTCACGACAAACCCGTCGACCTTTGAGCGAGCACTTACCCACAGCAACCTCTACGGCGAGCAGCTCGCCGAGTTGACCGCGCGTGGCCTCGCGATGCATGCCGCGGTCCGCACGGTGATCACTGATGACGTCCGGGCGGCCTGCGATGTGCTGCGCCCGCAGTGGGAGGCTTCCGACGGTATCGATGGCAGAGTGTCCGTCGAAGTCAATCCGCTGGATGCGCACAACTCCGATCGGACACTCATGCAGGCCATCGAGTTGGCCGAAATCGTCAACCGGCCCAACGTATTTATCAAGATACCGGCTACGGCAGCGGGGCTGCCTGCAATCACGGCAGCATTGGCTAAAGGTATCTCGGTCAATGTCACGTTGATTTTTTCCGCGCAACGGCACCGTGAGGTGATGGACGCGTACCTGACCGGCATGGAGGCGGCACAGTGCGCCGGGGCTGATTTGTCCCTGATCCATTCGGTGGCTTCGCTTTTCGTGTCCCGGGTGGATACCGAGGTCGATACGCGTCTCGAGAAAATCGGCACTGCGGATGCGCTCGCGCTGCGGGGGCAAGCCGGCATCGCCAACGCGAGGGTGGCCTATGCGGCCTACCAGCAGGTCTTCGAAGCCGAGCCGCGCTACACCGCGTTGCGCGCCGCGGGTGCTCGCGTGCAGCGCCCGCTGTGGGCCTCTACCGGGGTGAAGAACGCCGCGTATCCCGACACGATGTACGTCACCGAACTCGTGGCGCCGAACACGGTAAGCACCATTCCTGCCGCGACATTGGAGGCGGTGGCCGACCACGGCGTCATCAACAGTGACACCATCACTGGCAAGGCGGCACAGGCGCAGGAAGTGTTGGACCGGCTGAGCGCGATCGGTATTGATCTACCGAACGTGTTCGCGGTGCTCGAACACGACGGGGTGGGCAAGTTCGCAGCGTCCTGGCTACGGTCGGTTCAACGCTAAACATACTGTGGTCCAGCAGCATTCACCCTTTGGGAGAGCGATCTAATGTCCGCCTCGGCGCCTGAGCTGGAAGAGCTGCTGGCCAGCCGGCCCTTCCCGGAGCGTACCGGCCCCACGGGTAGCCTGATCTACCGGCTGATCACCACGACCGATCACAAAGTGATCGGGATCATGTATGTCGTCGCATGCTTTACGTTCTTTTTCGTCGGCGGGCTCATGGCGCTGCTGATGCGCGCCGAGCTGGCCGCACCCGGTCTACAGTTTCTATCCAACGAGCAATACAACCAACTGTTCACCATGCACGGCACGGTGATGTTGCTGTTCTATGCGACCCCGATCGTCTTCGGGTTCGCTAACCTGGTGTTGCCCCTGCAGATCGGCGCCCCCGATGTCGCCTTTCCGCGGCTCAACGCATTGTCATTCTGGCTCTTTGTGTTCGGGGCACTGATCGCCCTAGCGGGCTTCATCGCCCCCGGTGGACCAGCGGCCTTTGGGTGGACCGCCTACACCCCGCTGTCAGACGCCGTCCATTCCCCGGGCCCTGGTGGTGACTTATGGATCCTCGGGCTCATTGTCGGTGGGTTGGGCACCATCCTCGGGGGAGTCAACATGATCACGACCGTGGTGTGCCTGCGCGCGCCGGGCATGACAATGTTTCGGATGCCGGTTTTCACCTGGAACATCCTGGTCACCAGCATCATGGTGCTGGTCGCCTTCCCGCTGTTGACGGCGGCGTTGTTCGGGTTGGCCGCCGACCGCCATCTTGGCGCGCACGTGTTTGACCCAGCAAACGGTGGAGTCCTGTTGTGGCAGCACATGTTCTGGTTCTTCGGCCATCCTGAGGTCTACATCATTGCGCTGCCCTTCTTCGGCATCATCACCGAAGTCATCCCTGTGTTTTCTCGTAAACCGCTGTTTGGCTACACCACCATGGTCTATGCGACCATCGCCATCGGGGCGCTGTCGATCGCGGTGTGGGCCCATCATCTCTATGCCACCGGTGCGGTGCTGCTGCCGTTCTTTTCGTTCGCGACCTACCTGATTGCGGTGCCGACCGGAATCAAATTCGTCAATTGGATCGGCACAATGTGGAAGGGTCAGTTGACCTTTGAGACCCCGATGCTTTTCGCGGTGGGCTTTCTGGTGACTTTTCTCCTCGGCGGCCTGTCGGGTGTGCTGCTGGCCAGCCCGCCAATCGACTTCCACGTCACCGACACCTACTTTGTGGTCGCCCACTTCCACTACGTGCTGTTCGGCACCATCGTGTTCGCCACATATGCCGGGGCGTATTTCTGGTTTCCCAAGATGACCGGGCGGCTACTCGATGAACGGCTGGGCAAGTTGCACTTCTGGATGACACTGATCGGGTTTCACACCACATTTCTGGTACAACACTGGCTTGGCAACAAAGGGATGCCACGCCGCTACGCCGACTATCTACCCAGCGACGGCTTCACCACGCTCAACGTTGTCTCGACGATCGGGGCACTCATCCTGGGAGCTTCTGTATTGCCGTTCGTGTGGAACGTGTTCCGCAGCTGGCGGTACGGTGAACCGGTCACCGTCGACGACCCCTGGGGCTATGGCAACTCCCTGGAGTGGGCCACCAGCAGCCCACCCCCGCGGCATAACTTCACCGAGCTGCCGCGCATCCGCTCGGAGAGGCCCGCCTTCGAACTGCACTATCCGCACATGATTGAGCGGATGCGCGGTGAGGCCCACGTGCTGCGCGCACGCGCGCACCCGAGATAACTAAGTGGGAACTGTGAGCTGCTACGGCCCTGCGACTCGTAATGTATTGCTGCTAGGCTTCTTCCAACGCCTCATCAAGTGATTGAAGGACCTTGTTGTGCTGCGCGTTGACAAGCGTGTGCCCCACCACCAACGTAGCGACGACTGGCCATTCCATCATCCCAAATGCGGCCACTGCACCGATGCCGGCATAGAAGGCCAGATGTTCCAGTCCAGGTCGAGTCAGGCTGACAGTCCAGGGTGACGGCGGGGAAACCTTGCACGTGAGTTGGAGACTTGCTTTATTCATCGCCATTGACACTTGCACGCTTCTGGGTGGCTCCGCTCGGCGCCTCGTCGATGGGCCTGGCCGCATGGTCGACTGGCGAGTCAACTAATAAATCGCGCAATTGTTTTCGTCCGCGGTTGATCCTCGAACTTACGGTCCCTTGCCGCGTGTCCGTCATGGCGGCGATCTCCTTGTAGGAGTATCCCGCGATGTCAGCAAAATACACGGCCATGCGAAACTGCTCAGGCAAGACCATCATTGCCGCCTTGAGGTAGGGGTCTGGCAGCATTTCGAGCGCCTGGTCTTCGGCCGACCGTAGCGCCCCCGAGGTACGGGGGGCGCTGGCCGCCAGCTGCCGATCGGTGATCTCATCGGTCGGATATTGTGCGGGGCGGCGCTTTTGCCTCCGATAGCTGTCAATGTAGGTGTTGATCATGATCCGCCGTAGCCACGCCTTTAGATTCGTTCCTGGCTCGAATGCCGACAGGCCGACGTACGCGTTGAGCATTGTTTCTTGCACCAGATCCTCCGCGTCCGCCTGATTGGAGGTCATCCGGAGAGCTTGCCGATAGAGGGGCCCGAGAAGCGGGATAATCGCGCTTTCGAATTGAGTGCTCCGCGGCCCATGAGTCCTGCCCTGGACGACGGTCCCGCATTTCGAGGGACGCGAGGACCAGATGCGCGTGCGTGGGGATGCAACGGCTGTCATCGCATCGTCTTCTTTCTGTGTGCATGCGCGTGCAATTGCACGCCGACGAATCCTGATCTGAGCTCGCGGGCCCGATCGAGGACGACCTCCGCTTGCCATTCCGGTGTCAGCATCCACCGCCGCGGGGTGAGTGGTCATCACCCGCCGAAGCAATTCATCCGGATGAGCGCCCGGGCCGATCCGATCCACGGATCTCGGAACCTGCTGACGTGAGGCGTTGATCACCCCGGGTGAAAAGCGACCGCGGGCGACGACAGCTCATCCCATTTGAGGCAATGCTCGAGGACGCCTACATCAGTTCAGCTGTGGTGCACAAACCTCCGATTGGGAATGGAGGCCTACCCGATGCGAACGTTCGAACGCGACGACGCCCCGACTGGTCTCGTCGGATTCGAGGAAAGCGGAGACTGCAAACGGGCGGTATCAATCGGTGTGCCGTGTCGCACGAGGAAGTCACCACCCAAATGCCATTGGGGCAGCTAGTGATGCCGTGCCGATCCGAATCGTAATCCTCGGCGGCGGTCCGGCCGGTTATGAGGCAGCATTGGTCGCCGCAGGACGGGATCCCGCCGTGGCCCAGGTGACAGTGGTCGACTCCGGCGGGGTCGGCGGTGCTGCTGTCCTCTGCGATTGCGTGCCGTCGAAAACCTTTATCGCCTCCACGGGACTGCGCGCCGAACTGCGACGGGCAACCCGCCTGGGTTTCGACATCGACATCGACGACGCCAAGATCTCTCTTCCGGAAATCCATCAGCGAGTCAAGATGCTGGCTAGCGAGCAGTCGGCCGATATCATCGAGCAGCTGCTCGACGCAGGTATAGAGCTCGTGGCGGGCAGGGGCGAACTGGTTGATCCGACTCCCGGCCTGGCACGTCACTGTGTCAAGGTGAGCGCACGCGACGGCGGCATCACGATGCACGAGGCCGATGTGGTGTTGATCGCCACTGGCGCCAGCCCCCGGATCCTGCCGTCGGCGCGCCCCGACGGCGAGCGCATCCTGACCTGGCGCCAGCTTTATCAACTGCACTCGCTGCCCGAGCACCTCGTCGTGGTGGGAAGCGGTGTGACTGGTGCCGAATTCGCTAACGCTTACACCGAACTGGGTGTGGCGGTAACGGTGGTGGCTAGCCGCGATCGGGTGTTGCCGTACGAGGACGCTGACGCTGCGTGGGTGCTGGAAGAGTCTTTCGCCGAACGCGGGGTCAAACTGGTCAAAAATGCCCGGGCACAATCGGTCACGCGCACCGACGACGGGGTGCTGGTGACAATGACCGACGGCCGCACCGTCGAGGGCAGCCACGCATTGATGACGGTCGGGTCAGTGCCTAACACCGGCGGGCTGGGCCTACAGCGCGCGGGAATCGACCTCGCGCGCGGCAATTACATTGCTGTCGACCGTGTTTCACCAACATCGGTTCCGGGCATTTACGCTGCGGGGGACTGCACCGGTGTATTGCCGTTAGCCTCGGTTGCTGCGATGCAGGGCCGGATCGCGATGTATCACGCCCTGGGTGAAGCCGTTAATCCACTCCGGCTGCGCACCGTCGCGGCAACGGTGTTCACCCATCCCGAGGTTGCGGCGGTCGGCGTCGGGCAGACCGCGATCGACAACGGCTCGGTCCAGGCTCGTGTCATCATGCTGCCGTTGAAAACCAATGCGCGAGCCAAGATGTCGGAGTTGACTCGGGGTTTCGTCAAACTATTTTGCCGGCAGGACAGCGGCGTGGTGATCGGTGGCGTGGTAGTCGCGCCGATCGCTTCGGAATTGATACTGCCGATCGCGATGGCTGTGCAAAACCGGATCACCGTCGACGATATTGCGCAGACGCTTGCGATCTATCCGTCGCTGTCCGGTTCGGTCACCGAGGCGGCCCGCCGGCTCATAGTCCGCGATGATCTGAACTGATGCACGGGCTGACTGGGCCGGCGGTTCCTTCGCAGCGTGAGCGTTATCACCCGGGTGATTCGTGCTGAGGGGTGATGACAGGCGGACCTGGGTCGGGTGATGCTCACTATCTGATCACGATGTCCGAGGTGGTCACAGCGGTCTACTGCGCCGCAGTCCAGGACGCCGGGGCGACCACGGGCACCACGACCTCGTGCGATCGACCCCCGACTCCATGTGGACCCGAATATCAAACAGGAGAAGAGATATGAACGCGGTTTCACTTCACCGTCAACCGGAGAAGGTGGAACCGGCCACCTCGGTTGTGATCGTCGGCAGCGGGTTCGCCGCTTTCGAGTGCGCGCGCGGCCTGGCAAGACGGTTAGGCAGGGCGCGCGCCTCGGATGTGAAGGTGACCATTGTTTCGCCGGTCGATTACATGCAGTACTCACCATTGCTGGCTGATGTGGCCGGTGGGCTGGTCGACCCGCGGTTTGTCTGTGTTCCGCTGGCCGGAACGCTCAAGGGGGTGCAGGCGGTCCGCGGCCGGGTCGACCACGTTGACTTCGATAGGCAGAGCCTCTCGTTCACCGATCCGGAGGGTCGGGTGGGGACGCTGTCGTGGGATCGGCTGGTCTTGACACCAGGCTCGGTGACCCGCCTGTTCGATACGCCCGGTTTGGCCACCCACGCGCACGGGCTGAAGTCGACCGCCGAGGCGCTGTATCTGCGTGATCATGTGATCGAGCAGTTGGAGCTGGCCTGCGTCGACGAAAACGAGGCGCGCGCGGCCGCGCGGCGCACGATTGTCGTTGTCGGTGCCTCGTATTCCGGTTCCGAATTGACGGCGCAGCTGCGCGCACTCGCCGATGCAGCGGCGAAGCAAATGGGCTTCGATCGGGCCTCGGTGCGGTTTGTGCTGCTGGACCTGGCCGACCACGTCATGCCCGAGGTGGGGCAGAAGCTCGGCGACGCCGCGATGCGTGTCCTGCGCTCTCGCGGAATCGATGTGCGGTTGAGCACGACCCTGAAGGAGGTTCACGCCGACCATGTCGTGCTCACCGATGATTCGCGCATCGACACTTGCACGGTAGCGTGGGTGGCCGGCGTCACCCCGTCACCGCTGATCGCCACGCTGGGCTTGGAAACAGAGCGGGGCCGGCTGAAGGTACAGGCCGACTTGCAGGTACCAGGTCACCCCGATGTGTTCGCCGGGGGAGACGCCGCCGCAGTTCCGGACCTGACCCAGCCGGGCAAGATCGCTCCGCCCACGGCCCAGCACGCGACCCGACAAGGTAAGACGTTGGCCCGTAACGTCGCCGCAAGCCTAGGGTACGGCGAGCGGAAAAACTACCGCCACAGCGACAAAGGTTTGGTCGTCGACTTGGGTCCGCGCTACGCCGTCGCCAACCCGCTAGGCGTGCACCTTTCGGGCTATCCCGCGAAGCTTATCGCCCGCGCCTACCACCTCTACGCCCTTCCCCGGCTCGTCAACCGCTGGGCGGTCGCACTCGCATATCTCACCGACGTCTTCTTCCCCCGCACGGTGTTGTCAATGGGATTCGTTTGCGGTGCCGACGCCCGTTTCACGGCCAGCGAAGTTTTCCAGCTACCAAAGGTGGCAGGGGCGGATGCCGGCACTCCTGTTTCACCCGCACATCCAACGCCGGCTTTGCTGGACTAATCAACACCACGACACGGGGCAGCAATGAGTATCGTCAACAAAGGCTTTCGTGGACGCCGCGTTGAAGCGGCGCTCGAGCTGCCGCCCGGTCAACATCTGACTACGGACTTCCCTGTCCTGCAAGCAGGACCGACTCCGCGGATCGATCTCGATGACTGGCAATTCACTATTCGCGACGAGCTCGGCACCCAACACTCGTGGACCTGGACCCAGTTCAAGCTCCTGCCGAGCGAGCGGCTCGATGTGGACATTCACTGCGTCACCACCTGGTCGAAGCTGAATACCAAGTGGCAAGGCGTTTATCTGGACACACTTTTCGAATCGATCGACACCGCTGCCGGATTCGCACTGGTCGGTTCCTACGGCGGCTACACCACCAACCTTCCGTTGGACGACCTTCTCGGTGGAAGGCTTGGATCGTCTACGCGTATGAGGGCGAACCGCTTACCGCAGTGCACGGCGGCCCGGCGCGGCTGCTGGTGCCGCACCTGTATTTCTGGAAGTCCGCAAAGTGGGTTAGATCCATTCAGCTACGCGACAGCGACGCACCCGGATTCTGGGAACGGTTGGGCTACCACAGCTACGGCGACCCGTGGCGAGAACAACGGTACGCCGGGGATTGACGACGGCTACGAGATGGAACCGAAGTTGCGCTGGCGGGTCGCGCGCGTAGTGGACTCCGTACCCGAGACCCAGTCCGCGCAAACGATCGGGTTGAACGTGCCGGGCTGGGGCGGCCACTTGGCCGGCCAGCACATCGATCTCAAGCTGACCGCTGAGGACGGGTACAGCGCGCAACGCAGCTACTCACTGGGCCGACCGGTCGACGGCGAGCGCATAGAACTCACCGTGCAGCGGACGGACGACGGGGAGGTCTCGCCCTACCTCATCGGGCTTGCCGCCGGCGATGAGATCGAACTTCGCGGACCCATCGGCGGCTGGTTCGTCTGGCGGCCGGACGAGGAGGCTCGGGTTCTGCTCGTCGGCGGCGGATCGGGGATCGTGCCGTTGATGGCCATGCTGCGACAGCGGGTAACGGCGGGCAGCTCCGACTTTCGGCTGGTCTATTCGGTGCGCAGTCCTGCCGATGTGTACTACGCCCAAGAGTTGGGCGAACTCGAACGCGAATGTGGCTGGCTGCAGGTCGCGCTGGTCTACACCCGCGCGGCCGCATTACAAACCGCTCGGCCGCCCGGCCGGGTCGGCCGTGCTGACCTCGCGCCGACCGGGTGGACCCCCGACCGTCGCACACGCGTCTACGTTTGCGGTCCAACGGGATCCGTTGAATCAGTAAGCGCGAAGCTGATCGAGCAGGGCTATCAGCCGTCAGCCATCCGGACCGAGCGCTTCGGACCGAGCAACTAGCCCAGGAACGAGGAATGATGACCGAACCAATGCACGTCGACGGTAACGCCGCCGCCGGCGCCTTCGCGGAAGTGCTGGGATTCGATGTCACCACCGCGATGTTGACCTGCGGGAAATGTTGTCGCACCGGAGCTTTCGCTGAGAGTCACGTCTATCAGCGCGGGCCCGGCATCGTGGTGCGCTGCGCGTGCTGCGGAGACGTGCTGGCCCGGCTGGTGCAAACGCCCACCGATGTGTGGCTCGACTTCCGCGGCGCCCAGTCCTGGCGTGTCCCGATCTCCGCCCGCTGATGGAGTCCCTCCACGCGCTCGCCGGTCGCGTGCGCACCGCCGACATCGTGGACGCCATGGGGCGAGGGCACCAACATCGGTGTCATCTCCTCGACTTGGTGAGCCCGACACCCGGTCGCCGGCTGTTTGGCCCTGCCGTGACCATCTCCTATTTCCCGGCGTGCCGGGCCGCTCTCCCCGCCGAGCGCTACAACTTCAAGAGGTTGTTCTACGACGCCATCGAAGGCGGGGCCGACGGGCACGTGCTGGTCCTGGCCAGCAACGGCTATACCGATGCGTCACTGGGCGGTGGGACAAAGCTGTCGCGTGTCCAAAACCATCGGCTCGCCGGCATTCTCGCGGACGGGCGGCTGCGCGACTTCGCCGAGCTCGAACTCTACGATCTCGCCATCTATTGCCGAGGCGAAACAACGCGGTGGGGCGGCGACGTCGTCACCCCGTACGAGGCGAACCGTCCGGTCGTGGTCGCCGGGGTGGCGGTCCGTCCCGGCGACTACGTCTTCGCCGATGCCTCCGGCGCCGCTGTCATACCCGCCGGCGCCGTGCGCGCCGTACTACGCGCCGCGAACCAAGTCGCGATGGAGGACGCGGAGGCCATCGCCATCATCAGAGGCGAAACCCCAACCACACCGGGAGGCAATGAGAACTGACGGGCCTGCCGCTAGCGCACCCAGCTTTATGTGGTCCACGACCGCGCTTCTAACAATCAACGATGAGAGGAAACCCGCATGGCAAAGATCGAATTCTTCGACACCCCCGGATACGGCGAGATCGCCCGTACCCGCAACCGCTACAGGCAAGCCCTACGCATCGGCGATCGCATCGAGATCTCGGGCCAAGGCGGCTGGGACGCGGACTTCACCTTGACGGCCACATCCCTGGAGGACGAGATCGTCAAGGCATGCGACAACGTGGAAAAGACCCTCGCTGAGGCGGGCGCCGCCTGGCGCGACGTCGTGAACGTCCACTCCTACCACGTTCCGACCGAAGACGATTCCATTGGTAATCAACACATGTCGGTGATGGTGGACCAGTTCCGCAAGAGGTTCGGCGAAACTCTGCCGCTGTGGACCGCGCTCGGCGTCGAGGCGCTCGCCCTGCCCGGCCAGCGCGTCGAGATCGAGGTCGTCGCCATCGTTGAGTCCGGCAGCAAGTAACCGCCGGTACCAGGTCGCGAGGCGTCGCCCCGAGGCGCCGACGCCTCGGCAACCCAAACTAGGTTGAGTGGCAACGGTTATCGGCGCCTACACAGTGATTGCCTGATCCAGCAGCGCCGTACCGGCCGGCAGCAAAAGGCGGCAAAAGTCGATGACTCACCCTTGAAACGGAGGCACCCGTGGACCGAATACTTCATGTCCTGATCGGTGACCCGACCGGTGCCGTCGATGCTGCCATCAAAACCTCGGCGCTGTTCCTCACGGCTGCGATCTTGTTTCGCTTCATGGAGCGCCGCACCCTCGCCGAGTTCGCTCCGTTCGACTGGATCGCGGCGGTCGCCGCCGGAGCCATCGTCGGCCGGGCTGCTACCGCCAGCGATACCACGTGGCTCAACGCAACCGCGGCGCTCATTTGTCTTCTCGCCACCCACGCGGTACTAGCGAGACTGCGGTTCATTCCGGGGATTCGGCGTTTCATCGATCCGCCTCTGAAGGTGCTGATCCGCAACGGACACGTCGACCGACGCAACCTGCGTCGGTGCGGGCTAACCATTGCCGACCTCGAAGCTGTGCTACGACAGCACGGGCACGAAAGCTCCGATGGTATTCACCTCGCGGTCTTCGAAGCCAAAGGCGCGATCTCCGTGCTGTTAACGCATGGGACCGGGTGACAGTGCCGTTGGCTCAGCCAGCGCTGGGCATCGAGCGCGGCCGCGCAGCCGCTGGCTGCGGCGGTGACCGCCTGGCGGTAGCGGCGGTCGATCAGGTCACCGGCGGCGAATACGCCCTCCGCGGAGGTACGGGTCGTATCGCCATTCGTCACGATGTGGCCACCGGCATCGAGGTCGACGAGTCCAATCAAGGGACCCGAGCAGGGTTTCTGGCCGACAGCGACGAAAACGGCCGTGACTGCGATGGTGGAATCGCCGGCGTGTCGCGTGTCGCGTATGCGCAGTCCGGTGACATGTTGGGCGCCGTGTACGGCCAGCACTTCGGTGGAGGTCAGGATCGCGACGTTGGGATGTGCTCGCAGGCGAGCGACCGCGATGGCTGATGCCCGTAGTCGGGTGCGATGGTGGATGAGGGTGACGCGGCGGGCCAGCGGCACAAGGTGAAGCGCCTCTTCAACGGCACCGTCGCCGCCGCCGATGACGGCGACGGTGCGACCGGTGAACTGTGCGCCGTCGAGTTTCGCGCTGGTGCTCACTCCGCGGCCGAGGAGCTCACGTTCGCCCGCCACGTTGAGGGGCCGGCCCGCTGAACCCATGGCGAGAATGATTGCGCGGCCGTGGTATTGGGCATCACGCGCGCCGACCGTCTTGAGCGCGCCGCCAAGATCGAATCTGTCGGCGTAGCCGGGGTAGAGCTCGGCGCCGAACTGCTGAGCTTGTCGCCGCATTGTGGCCGCCAGCACGGGACCCGTGACGAATGGCGCGACACCGGGGTAGTTGTCTACCCGCCCGGCAGCTAAGAGCGCACCGCCGGGCTGGCGGCCTTCGATGACCAGGGTGTCCAGTCCGGCCCGAGCCGAATAGATCGCCGCGGTGTATCCGGCTGGACCTGACCCGACAACGATGACATCACGAATCCGGGTTGTATCGGCCATCAATCGGCGTGGGCCCGATCTGGAGTGTCGTGCGTCAAAGCGTGCCCACCTTCGGCGGTGGAGTGTGCACGAGGCGTTCAGCGCCCAGGCGCTGGGCGTGCTGCGGGAATTGCCAAACCAGCTGGACGGTTTCGTGGTGCCCGATGACAAGCTGACACCCAATGGCGGTGCGGTCGCGATCGGACATCCCTTCGGGGCTACGGGTACTCGCTACTTGTTGACGCTGGCGACCGAATTGCGTGAACGAGCCGCCCATTATGGGGTGATCGGGGTCTGTATCGGTTCTGGTCAGGCAGTAGCAGTGGTTTTGGAAAACGTTGGCGCAGAATAGGAGCCGTGCACACTCCACCGCCGAAGGTGGGCACGCTTTGACGCACGACACTCCAGATCGGGCCCACGCCGATTGATGGCC
>NZ_LZMG01000055.1:0-8405 GCF_001673615.1 Mycobacterium sp. 1245499.0 | reverse complement strand
CAGCTGATCGCGGCCGGCGGCAGCGGCGATCACCTCTGCGAGGTGGAACGCGGGGCACGCCACCTGATCGCCGAGGCCATAGCGTCGGCCAAAGCAGTGGTGCGGGCGCGGCAGATCGCGTCCACGCCCAAGCCGAATCCCTGGTCGGCCGCTAGCTGAGCAGACCTTGCCGCATTGCCTCGGCGACGGCGGCCGCGCGATCGCCGACGCCGAGCTTCTCGTAGAGGCGTTGCACGTGCGTTTTGACCGTCGACGGGGCCACGAAGAGCTCACCGGCGATCGCGGGGATGCTTTGACCGCGGGCGATCCGGTTGAGCACCTCACGCTCGCGCGCACTGAGCACGGGTGCCGACGGCTCCGCACGCTGCCGGATCTCCGCGGCAAGACCACCGACGAGCGCCGGTGCCACCACGTCGCGGCCCTGCGCGCAGTCGAGCACGGCCTTGACGATCTCGCTGCGCGTCGAGTCCTTGAGCACGAACCCGGCGGCGCCCTGTTGCAACGCCTGGTACACGATCGCCGACTCGTCGTGCGCGGAGATCAGCAGCACCCGGGTGGGCAACCCCTGCGTCCGCACCGCCGCCGCCACCTGGGCGCCGTCCAAGCCGGGCATCCGGTAGTCGAGCAACGCGACGTCGGGCACGTGCGACTTGATCAATTCCAATGCGGCAGAACCGTCTTCCGCCTCACCGACGACGTTCACCGAACCACTCGACGACAGGGCCCGCACCACGCCCTCGCGAAAAAGTGGGTGATCATCGCCGACGACCACGCGCACCTTTTCCGGGCTAGCCGCGCCGACCATGGCGACGAGTGTAGCGGTTTGCGGAGCAGCGACGTTCGCGATCTCCGGACGGCCCGATGAGTCAATTTCCCGTTTGCTTCGGGGTGACGGACGCGGATGAGTACGGTGATCGGGTGGTGGTAGCCGGTGACGCAGAGCTGGAGCGGGTGCGCACGGTTCACCAGTTGCGCTCGTACCGCATCGGCTCGGTGCTGCGCATCGGAGTGGTCGGCCTCATGGTCGCGGCCATGATCATCGGCACCAGCCGATCGGAGTGGCCGCAGGAAAGCGTCCTGATCGTCCTGTACACACTCGTCGCGCTCTGTGCATTCGGGCTGGCCTTCGCCCCTTTCCGACGCTGGATCGGGATGGGCCGACTGGTCGCGATCGGCCGGCTGGAGCCGTTTGCGTTCACCGTCATCGACATCGTCGCGCTGACGGTGTTTCAGCTGTTGTCCACCAACGGGATCTACCCGCTGCTGATCATGGCCATGCTGCCCGTCCTGTTGGGGCTGGACGTCTCCTCGCGCCGGGCGGCGGTGGTGCTGATCTTCTCCATGCTCGGGTTCGCCATTGCCGTGCTACAGGATCCGGTGATGTCGAGCGGGGACAGGTTGGCCGAGGCGGGGTTTCGGTTCCTGCTCTATGCATTCCTTTGTTGCGCGGCCTTTCTGGTGGTGCGCATCGAGGAGCGCCACACCCGCTCGGTGGCCGGATTGAGCGCGCTGCGGGAGGAGTTGCTGGCCCAGACGATGAACGCCTCGGACGAGGCGGCGCGCCGGATCTCGGAATTCATTCACGACGGACCGCTGCAAGACATCCTGGCGGTGCGCCAGGAGCTCGTCGAACTGGACGGGGCGTTCGAGGGCGACGAGCGGGTCGGCCGGGCGCTGGGCGGCTTGCAGCTGGCCTCGGAACGGCTGCGGCAGGCCACTTTCGAGCTGCATCCGGCGGTGCTCGAGCAGGTCGGGCTGGGGGCCGCCGTGCAGCAGCTCGCCGAGTTCACCGCGCAGCGTTGCGGCATCGACATCAGCACAGAGATCGAATACTCGGGGCGCCGCGACATCGACGCCGTCGTGTTCGGGGTGGCGCGCGAGTTGCTGTCCAACGTGGTCCAGCACGCTCGGGCCCGGCAGGCGACGGTCATGCTCGGGGTCACCGACCGGACCTGTGTCTTGCATGTGGTCGACGACGGTGTGGGGTTGCGCCAGGAGACGGTGGCGCGGCGGCTGGGCGAGGGGCACATCGGGCTGGCATCGCATCGGGCTCGGGTGGAAGCCGCCGGGGGAGCCTTGATGTTTCTCGACGCCCCGGTGGGAACCCATGTCTGCGTCGAAGTGCCGTTGAGGAATTGACCGCTCCGCGCACCCGTGATCGGCACGCATTAGGTGAATTCCATCCGCGCTAGCACCGGCGCTATCACGAACGAAAGTCACCTACTGGTTCGGCGGAGGTTCACCACGGAGCGCCATCACCGTGCCCCATGGTGAACGGTTTGCGCCACCGCGCTCGGCGGCGCCCATCGATATAACCCCTATTTCAGGTCGACCGACTTCCCGGTGGCGGCCGCATGGCCGGCACGGTAGCCGAAAACCATTGCCGGGCCCAGTGTTCCGCCGGCGCCGCCGTAGGCCCGTCCGGTCACGCCGCCCATCGCGTTGCCCGCGGCGAAAAGACCCGGTATCGGCTCGCCGCCGACATGCAGGACGCGGGCGTCGTGATCGGTGCGGGGGCCGCCCTTGGTGCCCATTGCGCCGATGCTCACCGGCACCGCGTAGAAGGGCGCGGTGTCGATGGGGCCCAAGGTCTTACCGGCCGGGGTGGTCGCGCTGTCGTCACCCCAGTAGCCGTCGTACGCGCTCGAGCCGCGACCGAAGTCGGGGTCCGCGCCGGCGGCTACGTGACGGTTCCAGCTCTCGACGGTGCGGGCCAGACCGTCGGCGTCGATACCGGTCTTGGCGGCCAACTCGGCGAGGTCTGCCGACTCGCAGAACCAGTCGGGGACGGGCTGCCCCGGCTCGATACCGAGAAATCCATAGCGCTGCAGGTGAATCGAATCGAACACCATCCATCCGCGGTCGTTGACGTAGCCGCCGCGAGGGTCCAGGTAATGAAAGGCGCCGGCCATCGAGTTGTAATCGCAGGCCTCGTTGACGAAGCGGCGGCCGGCCGAGTTGACGATGATGCTGCGCGGCCGCGTCCTTTCCAGTCGCACGCTGCGGCTGCGGGGCTTGCCCTCGATGGTGTCGCCCGGGATTTGCACGATCGGTACCCACCACGCTTCGCCCATGTTGGCCAGGTCGGCCCCCTGCTCCATCGCCATGCGCAAGCCGTCACCGGTGTTGTTGGGCGGCGAGACCGCCCCGTGCATGGGGCCGCGCAGAAAGGCTTGTGTCAGAGCGGGATCCCACTCGAAGCCGCCGGTGCCCAGGATGACGCCATGCCGGGCGCGAACACTGATCGTCCCGTCCGGCAGGGCCACGCGCACTCCGGTGACTTCTCCGTTGTCGGCGATGAGACCTTCGGCGCGGGCATTGGTGTGTGGGGTCACCCCCGCATCCAGCAGGCCCTTGAGCAGTCCCGCGATCAGCGCGGTGCCGGCCACGCACAGATGGCTGGTTCGTTCGTCGATCGCCGCGTGCAGGCGCGCCCTGGTCTCGGCATCGAAACCGACGTTGGACCAGTCGGCCGGGAAAGACGTGATGCGAGTTGCCCATTCGCCCAACTGAGCCAGGTCGAAGGGGGCGGCGCTCAGCGACCTGCCACCGGCCGGTTGTCCGCCCGGTAACTCGGGACGATAGTCGGGAAAGCCGGTGGCGATCTCGAACTGAAGACCGCTGTGCGCCTCGATGAAGTCGAGCATCGCCGGCCCGGTGCGAACGAACGTTTCCACCAGCTCGTCGTCCATCGAACCGAGCGACTGCGCGCGCAGATATCGCAACGCGTCAGCCGGGGTCAATTCGCCGTCCGGAGAACGGTTGTGGGCGGGGATCCACACTATGCCACCCGACACGGCCGTGGTCCCGCCGACGGTCGAGGCCTTTTCGTAAACCTCCACCGAGGCACCCGCCACGGCTGCGGTCAGCGCGGCCGTAAGGCCGGCACCACCACTGCCGAGCACGACGACATCGGCTTCGTGGTCCCATGACATGGACTGCTATCCCTTCGGCTCAGTGGCTAGCTCAGGAGCTCCGACAACTGCTTGGCGGCTTTCACGACCGCGTCCTTCCCGCGCATCACCACGTCTTCTCGGTGTGAGATGAGGTTGATGCACGTCGGTGGCGAGGGCACCGGGCGGCGCACCCCGACGGCCAGGCCGTAGGTGTTCGGTTCGATCTCGCCGTAGGTCGTCACCCAACCACGTTCGCGCGCACGGGAAACCAGCTCCCGTTCGCCCGGACGCGGAGGCATGCACGCGAGCAAGGCGATCCCGGCCGCGCCGCGGTCCAGCGGATATCGGCTGCCTTCGTGAAACGAGAGCTGGTAGGCGACGTGGCTGGGCACGATCACCGCGATCGCCACCTGCTGGTCGCCTTCGGCGATGAGCAGCGACACGGTCGTGCCGAGCTCGTCGGCCAGCGCGCGCAGCGTCGGCAGACTCACCTGGCGCACATTGCGGTCGAAGGAAGCGCCGAGCACGGCCAGGCCCGCCGCCGGACGGTAGCGCCCGTCCTCTCCCTTGGCCACCAGCCGGAACTCGGCCAACGTCGTGAGCAGTCGGTAGGCGATGGTGCGGTGCACCCCGACCTGGTCGGCGAGCTGCTGCACCGTCAACCCGCTGGGCGAGTCCGCCACCATCTGCAGCGCGGTCAGGCCCCTGGCCAGGGTCTGCGAGCCGGTACCGGAGCCCGTCACAGCCTTGACAGACCTTCCCGTGAGAGCGAAGCTTTATATATAACGCACATTAGTGTGCGATATTAGCACACTAGGTAAGCCGAACACGAGAACGAGATTTCCCCGATCTGGAGGCCGGACAGCACCGTGGCGGAGTTCGAGAGCATCTGGAGCGATCTGCAGGGCGTCGCGTTTGAGCAGGGCTACCTCGACGCCGGAGGAGTGCGGACGCGCTACCTGCGAGCCGGTGATCCCGGGAAGCCGGTGTTGGTCTTGTTGCACGGATCCGGCGGACATGCCGAGGCCTATGTGCGCAACCTGGCTGCACACGCCGAGCATTTCTGGACCTGGTCGATCGACATGCTCGGCCACGGGTACACCGACAAGCCGGGCCACCCACTGGAAGTCGCCCACTACGTCGAGCACCTGATGGCCGTGCTGCGCACCATCGGTGTCGACCGTGCCTACCTCAGCGGCGAATCGCTCGGCGGCTGGGTGGCCGCACGCGCGGCCATCGACCACCCGGATGTGGTTGAGCGGCTTGTGCTTAACACCGCCGGTGGCTCCCAGGCCGATCCCGTGGTGATGCAACGGATCATCACGCTGTCCATGGCGGCCGCCGAGGACCCGACCTGGGAAACGGTGCAGGCGCGCATCAAATGGCTGATGGCCGACAAGTCCAAGGGCTACGACGACCTGGTCGCCAGCCGCCAGCGCGTGTATCGCCAACCGGGGTTCGTCTCGGCGATGAGCGACATCATGGCGCTGCAGGATCCCGAGATCCGGGCGCGCAACATCCTCGGCCCGGACGAATACGGCTCGATCGTCGCCCCGACGCTGGTGCTGTGGACCAGTGACGATCCGACCGCCGACGTCACGGAGGGGCGTCGCATGGCGTCGATGATCCCGGGCGCCCGCTTCGAGGTGATGCCCGGTTGTGGCCACTGGCCGCAGTACGAGGACGCCAAGACTTTCAATCGCCTGCATCTCGATTTCCTGCTGGGCCGGTGATGGTCGCACCAAAGCGGGAGGTGGGTGACATCGAAACCGATGTCCTGGTCGTCGGCGCGGGCCCGGTCGGGTTGACCCTCGCCAACATCCTTGGCCTGCAAGGTATCCGAACCATGGTGGTCGACGAGCGGGACACCCTCATCGACTATCCGCGTGGCGTCGGACTGGACGACGAGGCGTTGCGGACCTTCCAGTCGATCGGACTCGCCGACCGGGTGCTGCCGCACACGGTGCCCAATCAGATCTTGCGCTTCGTCGACGCCAAGCGTCGCGTGCTCGCCGAAATGGCCCCGCCGGACGCACGTTTCGGTTGGCCGAAACGAAATGGCTTCGTGCAACCCCTCGTCGACGCCGAATTGTTGGCCGGCTTGGACCGATTCGAGCACGTCCAGGTGCGCTGGGGACGCCCGATGACCGCATGCCAGGAAAGCGCCGACGGGGTGACCGTCGAACTCGGCGGCGGTGGTGACAACGACGGCGACACCGCACGCCTGCGGGCCCGTTACGTGGTCGGGTGCGACGGCGGCCGCAGCATGACCCGCCGGGTGATGGGGGTGTCGTTCGACGGGACGACGTCATCGACGCGCTGGCTGGTGGTCGACATCGCCAACGACCCGCTTGGCCACCCGAACAGCGAGGTCGGCGCCGACCCCGAACGCCCGTACGCCTCGATCTCGATCGCCCACGGAATTCGCCGCTTCGAGTTCATGATTCACGCCGACGAGACCGACGAACAGGCCGAAGATCCGGCGTTCCTGACCCAGATGCTGGCCCGGATGGTGCCTCACCCCGACCGGGTCGACGTCATCCGGCGCCGCGTGTATACCCACCACTCGCGGATCGCCGGCGCGTTCCGGCGGGGCCGGCTGCTGCTGGCCGGCGACGCCGCCCACCTGATGCCGGTGTGGCAGGGGCAGGGTTACAACAGCGGGATCCGGGACGCGGCGAACCTCGGTTGGAAGCTCGCCGCGGTGGTGAGCGGGCGGGCCGACGACAAGCTGTTGGACACCTACGACGTGGAACGCCGCAAGCACGCCCGCGCCATGATCGACCTGTCGACCATGGTGGGGCGGGTGATCTCGCCCACCAACCGCCGGGTGGCGAACGCGCGAGATCTCCTGATCCGGTCGGCGTCAATCGTGCCGTCGCTCAAGCGATATGTGCTGGAGATGCGGTTCAAGCCGATGCCGCGTTATGAGCACGGAGCCGTCGTGCACGCTGCGCCGGGACGTGCCGATTCGCCGGTGGGAACGCTGTTCATCCAGCCGCGCGTCGACACCCGGGATCGGCAGGACGTGTTGCTCGACGATGTGCTTGGTTCTTGGTTCGCGGTGTTGTGCTGGAACAACAACCCCCGCAAAATCCTCGGCGACGTCGCGTTCGCGAACTGGAAAGCGTTGGGCGCGCGCTTCTTCGCGCTCCGACCGGCGACCCAGCTGCACTGGGCGGGGCACGACGACCCCGATGTCGTCGTGGTGGGTGATCGGCATGGCGGCCTCAAGTCCTGGTTCGACACGCACTCGGAGTCGGTGCTGTTCCTGCGCCCCGACCGGTGCGTCGCGGGCGCCTGCATCGCTCAGCGCGCGCCGGACCTGAGCGCCGCGCTTATCGATGCGCTCACACTCACGCCGCGAGGAGGTGAATTGCAAAATGGCACTGGCTCTGTGCTGTATGTCGCACAGCCCTCTCCTGAATCTTCCGGGGCCGTCGCGGGACCTGCTTGATGACATCGAGGGCGCAATCGCGCAAGCCCGGCGATTCGTCGAAGACTACGACCCTGAACTGGTCGTCAGTTTTTCCCCGGATCACTACAACGGCTTCTTCTACAAGGTGATGCCGCCCTTCTGCATCGGCACCAGCGCCCGCGGAGTGGGGGACTACGGCACCCACGCCGGCCCGCTCAACGTGCCGGAAACCCTCGCGGCCGACTGCGCGAAGGCGGTCCTCGACGCTGGCGTCGACGTCGCGGTATCGGCCAGCATGGACGTCGACCACGGGACGGTCCAGCCGCTGGAGAAGCTGTTCGGCGACGCCACCTCGCGTCCGGTGATACCGATCTTCGTCAACGCGATCGGGGTACCGCTGGGCCCGATGCACCGTTGCCGCGCCCTGGGTACCTCCGTCGGCAATTACCTTGCCACCCTGGACAAGCGCGTCCTGATTCTGGGATCCGGCGGGCTGTCGCACAGCCCGCCGGTGCCGAGCTTGGCGACCGCGCCCGCACCGGTGCTGGAGCGGATCGTGCACGGCCAGCCGATGACGTCCGAGCAGCGCCAGGCCCGGCAAGCCGCCGTCATCGACGCGGCCAAGAGCTTCGCCGCCGGTGACAGTGAGCTGCAGGCACTCAACCCGGCGTGGGACCACCGCTTCCTGGAGATCATCGACGGGGGATGGCTGAGCGAACTGGATGGATGGTCGAATTCGTTCGTCGCTCACGAGGGCGGCAGCTCCGCACAGGAGATCCGCACGTGGGTAGCGGCATTCGCGGCGCTGGAAGCGGTGGGCCCCTACGAAATCACCGGGCGCTACTACAAACCCGCGCCCGAACTGATCGCCGGGTTCGCCATCAGAACGGCACTTCCGAAATGACGGCGGCCTCGGACGATTTCGATCACGTCGTCGATGTACTCATCGTCGGATCCGGCGGTGGCGGTATGACGGCCGCACTGACGGCCCAGGCGGCCGGCCTCGACGCGTTGGTGATCGAAAAGTCCTCGCACTTCGGCGGTTCCACCGCTCTGTCCGGCGGCGGCATCTGGGTACCCGGTGCCGCCGC
>NZ_LZMG01000054.1:0-12196 GCF_001673615.1 Mycobacterium sp. 1245499.0 | reverse complement strand
CGTTTACCAGTAACAAGCTGCTGATCGCGATGGCCGGGTTGATCGCCACGGTCTCGGCGGCCCGGCCGCGGAAGCCGGCGGCGTTGGCGCGGTCCTGCGGCGTGGAACCGTCCGAGCCTATGTCGCCGTTGATGTTTCGGTTGTTGATCATGTCATCGGCGTGCCATTCGGCGGCCAGCGTGAGGGCGTTGTTCCTGACGACGTCGTTGGTGCAGCCCGCCTGGTGCTGCAGGGTGTAGACGGCCGACACCACCGCGCCAACGCCGCCGGCTTCCGCGGCCGGGCCGCCGAGACCGTGGCGATCAACCCGGCCATCGCGATCAGCAGCCTGGAACTGGTCAACCAGTGGTATTACAACCCGGACGACATGGCGATCATCCGCGACTGCGCCAACAACACCATCGGGGTGTGGTCGGACAACAGCATGGACCGCACCGTGGTGGTGGCGGTGTACGGGCAGCCCGACCCGCCCAAGCGGTAGGCCTCAGCGTCTAGCGCGCGGCGGTATTGAGCGCCGACAAAACCGTTTCGGGATCGGTTGTGGCGCCGCGGTTGTAGGGCAGCTTCGACAGGGCCGTGGCCATCGCGCACGTATTGGTCAGCGCGGCGAAAGTCAGCCCGCCACCGATCGCGGCCGCCACCCATTTCAGGCGGGGGAGCGCGACACTGCCCAGCACGGACGACAACACGACCGACCCGGCGACGAGGCGCACCTGCCGTTCCAGATCCCACCGCTGGGCGCCGCGGTCGACGGCGAAGCCTTGCCCCTCCCAGTCGACGATTCCGTTCTCGAGGACGCGCCCGCCGGTCAAACCGGCGTTCCGCAACAGCGTTTGGGCTTTGGTGGAGCGTTGTCCCGACCGGCATACCAGGACGACCTCGTCGTCCCCGCCCAAGAGCTGGGCGACCTCACGGGTGTGTTCGTCCAGTACGTCCAGGGGCACGTTGTAGGACCCGGAGATGTGGGACGTTTCGAACTCCGCGGGGGTCCGCACGTCGACGATGCGTGGGGCGGGCGAAGACTCGAGTTGCTTGCGTAGCTCGGCCGAAGTGATGGCGTCGGCGGTCGGTGCGCTCATGTGATTCCTCCCGTTGTGGGCTCCTCAATTGGTCACTACCCGCTATCGCGGTGCGGGCCGTCCTTTTCGATCACGTTGAACCTGAGGTGATGTCGAGCTTTTCCGCGTTGTCGTAGTCGTCATCGATCAGCACGACGCGGCGTTGATGCCGATCGAGTAGCGCCGCGGCGATCGACGCCCGGTAGCCGCTGGCGCAGTGGATCCATAGTTCGCGGTCCTGGGGAAGTTCGCCGAGGCGTTCCGGTAGCTCGTGCACCGCAATGTTGACCGCATCGCGCACGTGGCCGCTGTCGAATTCGTGTGGCTGGCGAACGTCGACGACGGTGACCGCATCGTCATCGAGCACATCGACGAGGTCCTTGAAGGACGCGACCCGGTAGCTGCGCAGCGGCGTGCCGTCGGCCAGCGCGCGTATATCGCCGGTGGCACTGCCGGTGAGGCGATCGACGCCGATGCGGGCGAGTTCGCGCTGAGCGTCGGCGACCTGCTGGGCATCCTCACCGATCAACGTCAGTGGTGCGCCCCAGCGGTACAACCACCCGAGGTAGTTCACGAACGAGCCCGACAGCTCGAACCCATAGGTGCCGGCCAGATGCCCCGCCGCGAATGCCGTGCGGTTGCGCAGGTCGACCACCCACTCGCCGGCGTCGATGCGGTGGCGAAGTTGGTGTGCGTCAACCGGTTCGGGCGGCGACAGGTCCGCCGCTTCGGGGCCCGCCCTGTTGATCACACCCATGTGTGCGTAGTAGGCGGGAAACGCCGAAAGTCCTTCCAGCAGCTCGTCGACGTATTGCTGTTCGTCCTGGGTCAGCGCCGGGTTGCTGCGGCGTTGTTCGCCGATGGTGGAGGCGTCACCGTCGGGTGGCGTGGCCGAACAGAAGCTGCCGAATCCGTGGGTGGGATAGATCGCGGTTTCCGAAGGCAGCTCATCGGCGAGGCGCCGGACCGAATGATATTGCAGCCGGGCCAGTTCCTCGGTGTGGTCGTCGCCGACCAGGTCTGTCCTGCCAGTGCTGCCGAACAGCAGCGATCCGCCCGTGAAGACGCCGACGGCCTCGCCGGAATCGTCACGCAGCACGTAGCTGACGTGATGGTGGGTGTGTCCGGGTGTGAGCAGCACTTCCACATGAATTTCGCCGGTGTCGATCCGGTCGCCGTCCCCGACCGCGTGGCGGTCGAAGTCGACGTCTTCGCCTGCGGGAACGACGTATTGGGCACCGGTCGCTTGGGCCAGTGCCAGCCCGCCGGTCACGTAGTCGTTGTGGATGTGGGTCTCCAGCACGTGGGTGATGCGCAGGTCTCCCGTCAGCTCGAGCACCCGGTCGATGTCTCGTTGCGGATCGACGGCGACGGCGACCGTGCCGTCGCTGATGAGATAGCTGCGGTCGCCCAGACCCGAGGTCTCGATGATCGTCACGTCCACCATCGTTTTCTAGTACCCCGAAAGCGGATTGGCGTCGCAAGTCGAGCCGGCGTTGGCCGCGGCCGGAACGCGTGTGAAACCCACGCTCACCACGTCAATGGCCGGTTTAGCGCAGCTCAGCGCGGGCAAACCTTTCGGTCACCGAAGCATCGCAGCGTTTCAACCACGGTGATTTTTGCGCTGGCCCGCTCCGCACACCCGTCGGGTGTGTCGCTAACCGCCGGTGAGGGATTCGTCGGCCATGTCGCAGACGCACACGTACCCGCCGTGGCGCCACGGACCGAACTGGGTCCCGCGCCTGCGCAGCAGATGCTGCGCGTAGACCTTGTCGCGTTGATCCCGCGAGAACGCGAAGTCGAGATTGATGGGCAGGCCCGCCCAGTCGACCTGGTCACTGGCGGGTTCGTCGCCGGCGCCGCCGTACCTGAGCCGGCACTGCAGCGGGCAGCCGTTCTTGATGACCCGATCGGGTCCATCACACTCCCGAGCCACGATGACGTCACTCCTTCAGGCGCGCGACCTTACGAGTGCATCGTGCGACGCCGAAGTTTCGGCGGTAGGCGCGCGATGTTTCCGCTGTGTTACGGGTGGCGGGTCGGCGTCAGTAGACGTCGCGGTGGTAGCGCTTGTCGGCGCTCAACGACTGGACGTAGTCCTTCGCCGCTTCCGGGTCGAGCTTGCCGAATTCGGCGGCGATCTCGCAGAGTGCCCGGTCGACGTCCTTGGCCATGGGATCCGCGGTGCCGCAGACGTAGAGCTGGGCGCCGTCCTGCAACCAGCTCCACAGCTGCGCCCCGCGTTTGCGCATCAGGTGCTGCACGTAGACCTTCTGCTGCTGATCGCGGGAGAACGCCAGGTCCAACTCGGTGAGGAACCCGTCGTCACGCATCTGCTCGAGTTCGTCGCGGTAGTAGAAGTCGGTGGCGGCGTGCTGCTCGCCGAAGAACAGCCAGTTGGGTCCGGTGTGGCCGAGTGCGCGCCGTTCCTGCAGGAAGCCGCGGAACGGCGCGATCCCCGTCCCGGGCCCGATCATGATCATCGGGGTGTCCGACTCACTCGGCGGCCGGAAATTGCTGGACTGCTGCAGATACACGGCGACGCGGTCGCCGGGGGAGCGGTCGGCGAGGTAGGTCGAACACACCCCACGGCGTGCGACGCCCTGGAAGTTGTAGCGCACCGGGGAGACGGTCAGGTGGACTTCGCCCGGGCACTCCTTGGGGCTCGACGAGATCGAATACAGCCGCGGCTGAAGGCGTTTGAGGACCCGCAGCCACTCGTGGGCCGACGCGGAGACGGGCAGCTTGGCCAGCAGATCGATGGACTGGCGACCCCACGTCCAATCCGCCAGTGCGCGTTTGTTTTCCGGCTTCAGCAACTCCGCGAGTGTGGGGTCACCGGTACGCTCCTGCACGAAGCGCACCAGATCCCGGCTGATGTGGGCGATCTCGATGCGCTCGGTGAGCGCGGAGCGCAACGACATCAGGCCGTGCTCGCCGACCTCGACCGGGGTCTGCCCGTTCAGTCCGGTGACCGACAGCCACTCGTCGACCAGCGCGTCGCTGTTGCGCGGCCACACGCCGAGCGCGTCACCGGCCTCGTAGCTCACGGATTCCTCCGGCATGTCGAAAACCAGGTGCCGCACGTCTTTTGTCGATTCCGGTCGGCTCAACACGGTGTTGCGGACCATGCCGGTGATCAGCGGATGCTTCTTGCTGTAGGCGCCGGCGGCGGGCGCGCCGGGGCGAGGCGCGGCAACCGTGGACGTGCGGGCCGGCGCCGTCACACTTCCGTCCCCGCCGACCGAGGTGGGCGTCCGGGTCAGGGCCTCGATGACGTCGCCAACCCACTTCGTCGCGGTGTCGTCGTAGTCGGGTTCGCAGTCCACCCGGTCGGTGATGCGGGTGGCGCCGAGCTCGGCGAGGCGGGCGTCCAGCTTGCGGCCGTGGCCGCAGAAATCGTCGTAGTTGGAGTCGCCCAGCGCCAGGACGGCGTAGCGGGTGTTGGTGAATCGCGGTGCGCCCTCGGATGTCAGCGCTCGCCAGAGGCCGGCGCCGTTGTCGGGCGCGTCGCCGTCGCCGGTGGTGCTGGTGACGAACAGCACCTCGCGCGTCGTCGTCAACTGCGCCGGCGGGAAGTCATCCATGCTGTGCAGCGCGACCGGGAGTTCCGCGGCGCCCAACCGGGCGGCGATCTCGCCGGCGAGCTCCTCGGCGTTGCCGGTCTGCGATGCCCACAGCACCACCACGGGCGCGCGCTCGGCGGCGGGCTTGGTGTCGGCGGGCGTGGCGGGCGGTTGCTCGACGGCCGGCGCCGGGGCGGTGGGCGGTGCCTCGGCCAGGCCCCCCGGTCCGTCGACGCGCGAGAACAATCCGGCCAGAAGGCCGTCCACCCACAGCCGGGTGCCGGCATCGAACGGCGCACTCGGCGGCAGGGTGGGCACACCGGCGGTGCGGCGACCGGCGTCAGAGCGAAGCCCGGAGAGCATGCCGGCCAGATACGAGCGGCCGAGCTCGTTGAATTCCGGCTTGGCTTGCGTTGTCACACCCAGCAATTCGCCGAGGGCGTCGACTTGTGACACGCTGATTTCTCGTACCTCCGTGGGTGCGGATGCCGGTGTGTCGGGGACCGCCGGCATCTCGGTTCCGGGATCGGGTTGCGCGACGGCGACCTTCGTCAGCGTGACCGCGCACGCCTTGAATTCCGGTTGGCTCGAGATGGGATCGACGGCGTCGTTGGTGACGGCGTTGATGGACAGGTATTCGCCGAAGGAGTCGTTCCAGTGGAACGGCGCGAAGCAGTTGCCGGGCCGCACCCGGTCACTGACGACAGCGGGCAGCACGGCGCGGCCGCGCCGGGACGCGATCTCGATCTGATCGTCGTCGGCGATGTGCAGGCGGGCGGCGTCGTCGGGGTGGATCTCGACGAACGGCCCCGGATTGAGTTTGTTGAGTTTGGCGACCTTGCCGGTCTTGGTCATGGTGTGCCATTGGTGAGGCAGGCGACCGGTGTTCAGCAGGAACGGGTAGTCGTCGTCGGGCATTTCGTCGGGCGGCAGGTGCGGGCGGGCGAAGAACACCGCCCGGCCCGTCGGCGTCGGGAAGGCCAACCGGGGCACGCTGCCGTCCTCGCGGACCAGCCGCGTCTGGCTGACGCCGTCATTGAGGTAGCGGATCGGGTTGCGGTCGCCCCCGCCCTGCGGAGCGCACGGCCACTGCAGCGGGCTCTGGCGCAGCCGCTCATAGCTGACACCGCGCAGGTCGTACCCGGTCTTCGGGTTGGAGAACCGCTTGATTTCTTCGAAGACTTCCTCGGCGCAGGTGTAACTGAACGCCTCCGAAAAGCCCATCTCGCAGGCGATCCGGGCGATGATCTGCCAGTCCGGCAGCGCGTGGCCCGGCGCCTGGACCGCTGGCTGGAACAGCGTCATGTTGCGCTCGGAATTGACCATGACCCCTTCGGACTCCGTCCACAGGGTCGCCGGCAACAGCACATCGGCGTATTCGGTGGTCTCGGTCTCCAGGAACGCGTCCTGGGCCACCACCAACTCGGCGCGTTCCAGTCCGGCCAGCACCGTCTTACGATTGGCAACGGAGGCAACGGGATTCGTGCAGATGATCCAGCAGGCCTCGATCTGCCCGTCGGCCATCCGGGAGAACATGTCGATGGTGCCGCCGCCGACCTCGGTGCGCAGCGTTCCGCGGGGAAGGCCCCAAAGGTTTTCGACGAACTCGCGATCCTCGTCCGATAGCACCGAACGCTGACCGGGCAAACCCGGCCCCATGTAACCCATCTCGCGACCACCCATGGCGTTGGGCTGGCCGGTGAGGGAGAAGGGGCCGCTGCCCGGCTTGCAGATCGCGCCGGTGGCCAGGTGCAGGTTGCAGATGGCGTTGGTGTTCCAGGTGCCATGGGTGCTCTGGTTGAGGCCCATGGTCCAGCAGCTCATGAAATTGTCGGCCTCGCCGATCATCTGAGCCGCTTTGCGGATGTCCGCTTCCAGGATGCCGGTCACGGCGCTGACCATGTCGGGCGTGTACTGCTCCAGGAAGCCGGGCATCACCTCCCAGCCCTCGGTGAATTCGGCGATGAAATCGGGGTCCGTGTGGCCGTTCTCGACGATCAGGTGCAGTAGCCCGTTGAGCAGCGCCAGATCCGATCCCGGCGCGATCTGTAGGTACAGATCGGCCTTCTCGGCGGTCGCGGTGCGGCGCGGGTCGACGACGATCAGCTTCGCGCCCGCCTTGACCCGGTCCATCATCCGCAAGAACAGGATGGGATGGCAGTCGGCCATGTTCGCGCCGATGACGAAGAAGACGTCGGCACGGTCGAAGTCCTGGTATGACCCGGGTGGTCCGTCCGCGCCGAGCGAGAGTTTGTAACCGGAACCGGCGCTGGCCATGCACAGTCGCGAGTTCGACTCGATCTGGTTGGTGCCGATGAAGCCCTTGGTCAGCTTGTTCGCCAGGTACTGCGCCTCGATGGACATCTGGCCGGACACGTACATCGCGAAGGCGTCCGGACCGTGTTCGTCGATGATCGCGCGTAACCGGTTCGCGCACTGGGTGATCGCCCGATCCATGTTGACGGGCTCGAGTGGCTCACCGCGGTCGGCCCGCACATGGGCCGAGTCCATCCGGCCCGGCGCGCCGAGCATCTCCGCGGTGGTGGCGCCCTTGGTGCACAACCGGCCGAAGTTGGCCGGATGTGCTTTGCTCCCAACCGACTTGGCGACGTGATCGCGGCCCGTTTTCGGGTCCGTTGTGACCTGCAACACTATGCCGCACCCGACGCCGCAGTAAGCGCACATGGTGTTCACGGCGTTGTCAGGCGCCACGGACTCCCTGGTCACGCTTACGTCCCTTCGGTTCGAGTGCGCACGAGTTAGCTCTGTCTCGGGTGAGTTCATTGTGGAGCAGGCATGTTTCGGCATCGCTGCCCGAAATTTCCCCGGGTTTACTTCTTCCTCTCAGCGGCTGGCGCGCCGATGTGAAATCGCCGGGGAATTCGCGGCCGTGGAAGGCGTTACCGCAGGTCACCGTTGACCGGCCGTCCCGCTTGAGGTTACGCAGGATTGCCCGCGAAACGCTTCTCAGAAGGGGGTTTTTGACCAAACCGATGGGACATTCACAGTCTTCGCTAAGCTCACCGCGTGCGTCGGCTCATTGTGATCTGTCTGGTTTTGCTGGCCTCCGGCTGCGGCTGGAAGCCGACCGCGCCGCCCCAGGCCCGGCCCGACACCTGCAAGGACTCCGACGGGCCGACGGCCGACACGGTGCACCAGGCGATCACCGCCGTTCCCATCGCCATCCCCGGCACCATCTGGGTCGAGATGGGCCGCGGGCACACCCGAAACTGCCGGTTGTATTGGGTGCAGATCATCCCGACGATCGCCAGCGAATCCAGCCCGCAGCAACTGCTCTTCTTCGACCACAACAGGCCGCTGGGTAGCCCCACCCCGAACCCAAAGCCGTACACGACGGTGCTACCGCCCTCGGATGACACCGTCACCGTTCAATACCAGTGGCAGAAGGGGAATGACCAGCTGTGCTGTCCGACCGGGATCGGAACGGTCAAGTTCCGGATCGGCCCAGACGGCAAGTTGCAAACGCTGGGCAAGGTTCCGAATCAATAGCGTTTGCCGCCAATGACTTTCCCGGCCCTGCCGGCGTCGCGGCGGCCCGTGATCGGCGGTCGGCCGCTCAGCTCGTGAGGGCCTCTTCCAGGTTCTCCGGGTGCAGCATCTCGACATAACGCAGCCGCTCCGGGATGCCGAACCCGTCGACCAGCGTCTCGGCGTGCGGGCGCAGCGCGCGGCACCGGTCGTTGATACCCCGGGTGACCGCCTTCGCGCGTTCGGTGGACAGGTAGCGGTGCTCGATGTACCACGCCTTGTCATCCTCGATGACCGACAGTGCGTACAGGTCGCACAGGATGCCGAGTATTTCGCGGGCCTTCTCGTCGGGGCACGCGTCGATTCCGGCAACGAACGCCTCCAGGATGACCCGGTCGATGTGCGCGCTGGCCGCGTGCAACACGTGATCCTGCACGGAGTTGAATGCGTCGAAGGCCGACATCTCTTTGGATTTGGCCTGCAGCCGGCGGGCCACCGATGCCAGCAGATACTCCTCGCGGTCCTCGAACATCGTGATCTGCGTGCCGCGGTTGAACAGGCTGCCCTCTTCCTCGCTGTCTTGGCGGGCGTCCACGATGGTTTGGATGATTGCCTCTGCCGCAGTGCGTTTGACGACGCGTTCACCCACCGTGCTGGCCGCGAAGCGCACCCATTCGACCGGACTCATGCTCTTGATGTCGTCGGCGTAGGCCGTGAGCAGTTCCTTGGCCACCAATTGGGTCAGCACGTGGTTGTCGCCCTCGAAGGTGGTGAAAACGTCTGTGTCGCCGCGCAGCCCGATCAGTCTGTTCTCGGCCATGTAGCCGGCGCCGCCACACGCTTCGCGGGCCTCCTGGATGGCCCGGCTCGCATGCCAGGTGTTGGCCGCCTTCAGGCCGGCGGCGCGCGCTTCGAGTTCGCGTTGCTCGTCGGCGTCGGGTGCGTCGGCGCTCTGCACGTCATGACATTTGCCGACCAGTTCGTTCTGCGCGAACTGCAACGCGTACGACTTGGCGATCAACGGAAATAGTCGCCGCTGGTGCACCAGATAGTCCATGATCAGCACTTCGGAACCGTCGTCGGGTGCGGTGAACTGCCTGCGCTGCAAGGCATATCGGGTGGCGATGTCCAGGGCCACCCGGCCGGCGGCGCCGGCGCTGCCACCGACGGTGATCCGGCCGCGGACCAGGGTGCCCAGCATGGTGAAGAACCGGCGATTCGGGTTGTCGATCGGCGAACTGTAGGTGCCGTCGGCCGCGACGTCGCCGTACTTGTTCAACAGGTTGACCCGCGGGACCCGGACATGGTCGAACACGATGCGCCCGTTGTCGACACCGGGCAGTCCGCCCTTGTATTCGCAGTCCGAGGTGGTGATGCCCGGCAGATCGTTGCCGTCCTCGTCGCGGATCGGAACCAGCACGCAGTGCACGCCGTGATTGACCGGCTTCCCGTCCTCGTGGGTGATCAGTTGCGCGAAAACCGCCGCCATGGTTGCGGTTTCGGCGGCGCCGCCGATGTAGTCCTTACGCGCCGAGGGGGTGGCGGAGTCGATGATGAACTCTTCGGTCTCGGGGTCGTAGGTCGCGGTGGTCTCCAGCGACTGCACGTCGCTGCCATGTCCGGTCTCGGTCATGGCGAAACAGCCGCGCAACTCGAGGCTGATGATCTTGGGCACGTAGAGCTCGTGGTGGCGCTCGGTGCCCAGGTTCTCCACGGCACCGCCGAACAGGCCCCACTGCACACCGGCCTTCACCATCAGCGACAGGTCCGACATGGCCAGCATCTCGATCATGGTGATCGCCGCCCCCACGTCACCGGTGCCGCCGTGTTCCTTGCGGAAACTGTCGGCGGCCGCGCCGAACGCCGCCATGATCCGCATCTGCTCCGCCACCTTGGTGCGGGCGATCACGGTGTTCGGCGTGTAGTGCGGCCGGAACAGGTCCTCGGTGAGCGTGGCCCGCATCCGGTTTCTCACATCACGCCAACGCCCGTCCAGTGCGTTGCGCAGATAGTCGGCAGTGCTAGTCGTTTCAGGCGCCATAAGCCGACAGTAATGGGCGGTTCCCGTCGCGGCGAACAACGCTGACAGTTCATGTCCCCGTCCGCATTCTCGCGACGGCCGCCGACCCGCGGCACCCGGCCGCCCACCCGGCTCAGCCTTGGCGGCGAGGGGCTTCTTGCGGCTCGCGATCGGGGGACGGGTGGGGGCGTCCGCCCAGCGGTGACCGCAGCCGATACAGCGTGAATCCGGCCGCGAGCACGCCGAACAAAACGAGCATCCCCATGTCGAACACCCACCAGCCGCTGTAGTGCGTCCAGGTCACGGCGTCGGCCGCCAGCGAATCGACCCTGCGCAGGTTCGTGGTGGACGCCGTGGCCGCGAAGCCCCACTGGGCCGGGACGAACCAGCTGATCTGCTGCAGGCCCCACCTGCTCACCAGCTGCACCAGGCTCCCGTTGAACAGCGCCGCCGCCAGGATCACCGGCACTACCAGCGGCAGGACCTCGCGCGGCGCCTTGCCCAGCGACGACAACGCCAGGCCCAGGACCGCCGACACGATCGCGGTGACGGCCACGCCCGCGTAGAGCTCGACCGTGGCGTTGTGCAGCAGGACGGCGCTGCGTCCCGGTCCCCCCTTGACCGCGATCACGATCGCGAACATGACGGCCGTCCAGAGGGCCGCGGCCAGGCCGTACACGGTGATCTTGGCGGTGAGGTACGCCGGTGCCGTCAGGCCGACCTCCTGCTCGCGCCGGAAGACGCGGTGTTCGCCCACCAGCGCGCGGATGGTCAGCGCCGTGCCGATGATCACCGCCGCGACGTTGAAGGCGGCCAGGAGCTCGATGGCCTCGTGCGGGTTGGTGCTGTCCGCGCCGGGCCTGGCCAGTCCCGAATC
This sequence comes from Mycobacterium sp. 1245499.0, assembly GCF_001673615.1. Classification (NCBI taxonomy): domain Bacteria; kingdom Bacillati; phylum Actinomycetota; class Actinomycetes; order Mycobacteriales; family Mycobacteriaceae; genus Mycobacterium; species Mycobacterium sp. 1245499.0. The sequence goes on along the minus strand of NZ_LZMG01000054.1, from coordinate 1,186 downwards.
ACCCGGAATCAGCAGCGTCAGCCCGGCCAGGACGAACGGCAGGACCGCCAGGAACGCGAAGTAGCTGCGGTCGCCGAGGAGCAGGCGAACCTCGCGCCGGGCCAGCAACCGGATCTGCCGAGCCCTGGGCGCCGCGGGCGGCGGCGGCCACGGTGCCGCGACTTCCGGCGCAGTGGTCGGCGCCGACGTGGGCGCTCGGGTGCGAAACGCGCGGTGGGCTCCCTCGGGATCGGCGCCGACCTGCGCGAGCACCCTGTTCCAGTCGGAGGTGCCCAGCGCGGATTCCACCTGCAGGGGCGTCCCCAGGTAAGCCACCTGGCCCGTGCCGGTCAGCACCAACACCTGGTCGCAGACGTTGACGTCGGTGAGCGACGTGAGCGCCGAGATCGCGACCACCACGGCGCAGCCGATATCGGCCTGGCGCCGCAGGACCGCCATGACGTGGCGCTGTTGCGCCGCGTCCAGTCCGGCGGTGGGCTCGTCCACCACGAGCAGGCTGGGCCGGGTGACGAGCTCGACGGCCAGGGCCGCGCACCGGCGCACCTCGGCGGGGAGTTTGCGGATTCGGGTGTCGCGGTGGGCTGTCAGCTCGAGCTCGTCGAGGACCTGGCTGACCACGCGGTCGCGCTGCTCGGGCAAGGTGTCCGGCGGCAGCCGCAGCTCGGCGGCGTATTCGAGGACCTGCGCGACGGTGAGCTGGCGGTGCAGGCGGTTGTCGCGCGGGACCACCCCGATTCGGGTCCGCATGACCTCCGGTTCGTCGTGCACATCGTGTCCATCCACCGTGACGCGCCCCGCGCTGGGCGTTCGGGCGCCGGCCAGCAGCGCCAGCAGCGCGGCATTACGCGCGGCCGACGGTCCGATGACCGCCGTCATGGTGCCGGGGCGGGCCGTGAACGAAATGCCGGACAGCGTCTCGTGCCCGTCGACGGTCAGGCCCAGCCGGTAGGCGGTCGCCCCGGTGGTGCGCGACGCGGTCTGCAGCGGCAGGCGATAGGTGGCGTCGGGTTGCTCGGTGCGGAACGAGGGGCGCTGGGCACGCAGCTTGCTGGTCACCATGCGCTCGATGAGGCTCGGGCCCTGCTGCCGCTCCGCTCCCAACGGGATCGGTGGCCGCCGTAACTCTATTTAAATTTGTTTGGTGGGGGGTGCGGTGTTCGCGGCATTGCTGCCGTGAATTGGACTG
>NZ_LZMG01000053.1:0-32698 GCF_001673615.1 Mycobacterium sp. 1245499.0 | reverse complement strand
TCGCCGCGGTCGACGAGGTGTTGCTGGTGCTCGACGCCACCATCGGGCAGAACGGACTCGCCCAGGCGCGGGTGTTCGCCGAGGTGGTCGAGATCACCGGCGCCGTGCTGACCAAGCTGGACGGAACGGCCAAGGGCGGCATCGTCTTTCGGGTTCAGCAGGAACTCGGCGTACCGGTGAAACTGGTCGGGCTGGGGGAGGGTCCCGACGACCTGGCGCCGTTCGAACCGGCGGCTTTCGTCGACGCGCTGCTCGGCTGAAACCCCTTACACGGCGAGCGGGACGTTAATCCCACCGAAACACTGCCGCACCATCGCCGAAACAACGATTGCGCAATCTTCTGGTCAGGTCATCAGACGTGTGTCTGGCGGCCAATCGTGGGCCGACCGGAGGAGATTGCGAGTGACATACCCGATACTGGGCCAGCCCAATACCGGCGATACCGCCTGGATGTTGGCCAGTTCCGCGCTGGTGCTGTTGATGACGCCGGGTCTGGCGTTCTTCTACGGCGGTATGGTGCGCGCCCGAAGCGTGCTGAACATGCTCATGATGAGCATCAGCGCGATGGGCGTGGTCACCGTGCTGTGGGTGCTCTACGGCTATTCGATCGCGTTCGGCGATGACGCCGGCGGCGTCGTAGGCAAGCCGACCTCGTTCTGGGGCCTCAAGGGCCTCATCGGTGTCAACGCGGTGGCCGCCGATCCGAGCAAAGGTGTTGCGGCCACCGACATTCCGCTGGCAGGCACCCTACCCGCCACGGTGTTCGTGGCCTTCCAGCTGATGTTCGCGATCATCACCGTCGCCCTGATCTCCGGCGCGGTGTCCGACCGGCTGAAGTTCGGCGCCTGGCTGGTGTTCGCCGGTCTGTGGGCGACGTTCGTCTACTTCCCGGTCGCCCATTGGGTTTTCGCGTTCGACGGCTTCGCCTCCGAGAAGGGTGGCTGGATCGCCAACAAGCTGCACGCGATCGACTTCGCCGGCGGGACGGCGGTCCACATCAATTCCGGTGTGGCGGGCCTGATGCTGGCGATCGTGCTGGGCAAGCGCCGCGGTTGGCCAACCACGCTGTTCCGGCCGCACAACCTGCCGTTCGTGATGCTCGGCGCCGGGTTGCTGTGGTTCGGGTGGTACGGGTTCAACGCCGGATCGGCCACCACTTCCAACGGTGTCGCCGGGTCGACCTTCATGACGACGACGGTCGCGACGGCCACCGCGATGCTGGGCTGGATGCTCACCGAACGCATCCGCGACGGCAAGGCGACGACGCTGGGCGCGGCGTCGGGCATCGTCGCGGGCCTGGTCGCTATCACGCCGTCCTGCTCGTCGGTCAACGTGCTGGGCGCCCTGGTGGTCGGCCTGGTCGCCGGCGTGCTGTGCGCGCTGGCCGTCGGCCTGAAATTCAAGCTCGGCTTCGACGACTCGCTCGACGTGGTCGGGGTGCATCTGATCGGCGGTCTGGCCGGCACGCTGCTGGTGGGGCTGCTCGCCGCACCGGAGTCCCCGGCCATCAACGGCGTCACCGGCGTATCCAAGGGATTGTTCTACGGCGGCGGCTGGGCTCAGCTCGAGCGGCAAGCAGTCGGCGCGTTCAGTGTTCTCATCTACTCTGGGGTGGTTACGCTGATCCTGGCGTTGATCCTGAAGTACACCATCGGGCTTCGTCTCAACCCAGAGGCGGAAGCCACGGGCATCGACGAGGCCGAGCACGCCGAGAGTGGTTACGATTTCGCCGTGGCTACCGGTTCGGTTCTGCCGCCCCGGGTCGCTGTGGCGGATACCCGCAACGGCCTGGAGGAGGAGCGAGTGAGCGACAAAGTGGAGGCAGAGCAGTCATGAAGCTGATCACCGCGATCGTAAAGCCGTTCACGCTCGATGACGTGAAGACCAGCCTGGAGGACGCGGGTGTCCTGGGCATGACGGTCAGCGAAATCCAGGGCTACGGACGGCAGAAGGGTCACACCGAGGTCTACCGGGGCGCCGAATACTCGGTCGACTTCGTGCCCAAGGTGCGCATCGAGGTCGTCGTCGACGACTCCATCGTCGACAAGGTCGTGGACAGCATCGTCCGGGCCGCGCGCACCGGCAAGATCGGTGACGGCAAAGTGTGGGTGAGCCCCGTGGAAACGATTGTGCGGGTGCGTACCGGCGAGCGCGGAACCGATGCGCTATGACGTCCGCTGTCACTTGCTGATTCGACCCGGGCGGGCCGGGAGGGCATGACCCCGAACGACCCCGACTCGTCCGGGCACCCAGCCGGGACAGAAAGCGCCTGCGCGGCAGTCGATCTGGCTGCCGCGCGGCGCCAACTGTTGTCTGAGGGCAGCAAGCTGCACGCCGCCGAGCTGCGGCACGCCTGGCTGGATCTGCACGAATCGTGGTTGATGGCCAAGGCGACCGAGATCGGGATCGGCGACGACAGCGGCTTCGCGATCGTCGGGATCGGCGGATTGGGCCGCCACGAGTTGTTGCCGTATTCCGATCTCGACCTGATGCTGTTGCACGACAACTTCTCCGACGACGTGCTGGGCAAGGTCGCCGACAAGTTGTGGTATCCGCTGTGGGACGCCAACGTTCGGCTCGACCACAGTGTGCGGACCGTCTCCGGTGCCCTCGGCGTCGCCAACGCCGACATGATCGCCGCGCTAGGCATGCTCGACGCCCGCCACATCGCCGGTGACGCGCGACTGTCCGACGAACTGATCGCCGGGGCACGACGGCAGTGGCGCAGCGCAATTCGCTCCCGGATGAACGAGCTCGTCGAGATGACGCAGGCCCGCTGGGAACGGTGTGGCCGCATCGCACAGCGGGCCGAGCCGGATCTGAAATCGGGCCGCGGCGGACTTCGCGACGTGCAATTGCTCGACGCGCTGGGCGTGGCGCAACTGATCGACCGCCACGGCATGGCCCGTCCGGAGTCGCCCGGGGGCTCACTCGACGACGCCCACCTGACGCTGCTCGACGTGCGCACCGAGTTGCACCGGGTCTCGGGACGCGGACGCGATCAGCTGCAGGCTCAATACGCCGACGAGATCAGCGCCGCCCTGCACATCGGTGATCGATTCGACTTGGCGCGCAAGCTATCCGACGCCGGGCGCACCATCGCCTACCACGCTGAGACGGGCATCCGGACCGCGGAGAACGCGCTGCCGCGCCGCGGGGTGACGGCCCTGGTGCGGCGGCCCAAGCGCCGCCCGCTGGACGAGGGCGTCGTCGAATACGCCGGGGAGATCGTGCTGGCCCGCGACGCACGCCCGGATACCGACGTGGGTCTGGTGTTGCGGGTGGCGGCGGCCTCGGCCGACACCGGGCTGCCGATCGGCGCCGCCACGCTGAGCCGGCTGGCCGCCAGCGCGCCGGAGATGCCGGTGCCCTGGCCGCGAGAGGCGTTGGACGACTTGCTGGTTGTGCTGTCCGCCGGGCCGACCACGGTGGCGACGATCGAGGCCCTGGACCGCACCGGGCTGTGGGGGCGGCTGCTGCCGGAATGGGACGCCATCCGCGACCTGCCGCCCCGCGACGTCGCGCACAAATGGACGGTGGACCGCCACGTCATCGAGACGGCCGTCAACGCCGCACCGCTGTCCACCCGGGTGGCGCGACCCGACCTGCTCGCGCTCGGCGCGCTGCTGCACGACATCGGCAAGGGCCGCGGCGTCGACCACAGCGTGCTCGGGGCGGGCCTGGCCCTCGAGATCGGACCGAGGCTGGGCATGGCACCGGTCGAGGTCGATCTGCTCGCCCAGCTGGTGCGCCACCACCTGCTGTTGCCGGTGGTGGCCACCCGCAGCGACCTCAACGACCCCAAAACCATTGAGCGCGTGGTGAAAGCGCTCAGCGGTGACGCGCTGTTGCTCGAGGTCCTACACGCGCTGACCGAGGCGGACTCGAAGGCCACCGGTCCGGGGGTGTGGAGCGACTGGAAGGCGTCGCTGATCGAGGACCTGGTGCGGCGCTGCCGGCTGGTGATGGCCGGCGAGCCGCTTCCGAAGGTCGAACCCGCTGCGCCCCAATACCATTCGCTCGCCGCCGATCGCGGCGTCCACGTGGAGATCAAGCCCAGCGGCGGTGAACGCCTGGACGTGGTGATGGCCGCGTCGGATCAGCGGGGGCTGGTGTCGAAAGCCGCCGCCGTGCTGGCGCTGAACTCGCTGCGCATCCACTCGGCCTCGGCCAGCACCCACGAGGGCTTCGCCATCGTCGAATTCGTGGTGTCGCCGCTGTTCGGTTCGCCGCCGGAAGCGGGCCTGCTGCGCCAGCAGTTCAGCGGCGCGCTCGCGGGCGACGTCGACGTGCTGGGCAGTTTGGAAAAGCGTGACAGCGACGCCGTCAGCGCGGCGACCAGCCGGGCCGGCGAGGTCCAGGTCGGGGTGCCCGTCACGCGGTCGAGCGCCCCGCCGCGCATCCTGTGGATCGACTCGGGCTCACCCGATCAGCTGATCGTCGAAGTCCGCGCGATGGACCGCCTCGGGCTGCTCGCGCTGCTGACCCGCGCGCTGGAGCGGGCGGGCACCGACATCGTGTGGGCGAAGGTCAACACCTTCGGGTCGACGGCGGCCGACGTCTTCTGTGTGACGGTGTCGGAACAGGCGGCCGCGGCGGCCGGCGACGCCGAGCACGGCGCGCGCGACGCGGTCGAGCAGGGTCTGCTGGCGGTGTTGGGCGGCCCCGCCGTCGAGGTGCTCGAAGAGCCCGTCGGCGACTAGCCGGATGACGCCAATGAGGCCCGTCAATCGGCGATCGGCGACTCGGACGTGCGCGTGCACGCAAGCGCGGCGATCACCGAGTCGGTGGTGAGGCAGACGATACCCATGCCCGGCATCTCCCGGTCCGCGTCGGTGGTCCAGCCCGAGATCGCGTCGTACACCGCGACGGTACGAAGGTCTCGTTCGGTGGCGTCGACGAGTGTGGAGCGTGGGCAGTTCGGATAGTTGCAACCGGCGACGACCACCGTGGTCACGCCCCGTTCGCAGAGGTGCTCAAGCAGTCGGGTCCCGAAAAAGGCGCTCCAGCGCGGCTTGTAAAGGATGTGCTCGTCGGGCCCGACCTGCTGCGTGGCCCCGGCAAGCAAGATGTCTGGATCCAATTTCCGGACGGGCCCGAGGCCGTCGGCGAGTTGCGAACCGGGCGAGCCCGCAACGGCCTTGTCTCGCAGGGTTCGTCGACACAGATCGGCGTTGCTGCCGTCCGGTAGGTACAAGCGCACGACGTGCACGATCGGGCGCCCGCTGTCGCGGAAGGCAGCGGTCAGCCGCCGCACCGCGGGAAGTACCTCGGCGGTGCCGGCGATGTCGGTGACCCAGTCGCGCTGTAGGTCGATGGTGAGCAGGGCGCTGCGGGAGAATTCCGGGCTGAGGTAATCGTCCACGCCCGAGAACACTAGGTAGACGGTCGGCGCGGGTCTTGTACGTCGTTGCGCGCGAACCCGCCCGGTGTGGCCGCGAAGGTATGGCGGAAATGGCGATGAAGATGCGCCTGGTCATAAAAGCCGCTCTGCGCGGCGGCATAAGCCACGGCGTGCCCTGCGGTGAGTAACTGTTGGGCGCATCGCAGCCGCAGTTGCAGCAGGTACCGGTGCGGGGTCACGCCCGTTTCGCGGCGAAAGGCGCGCAGCAATTGGAACCGGGGCAGGCCCGCGACGGTGGCGAGCTCGTCGAGGGTGGGTGTGCGCTGCAGGTCAGCAGCCAAGTGGCGCAGCACTTTTCCGACAGCAAGCGGCGGTTGTCTGGGGATCGTGCACCGCGCGTAGCGGGTGAGGATCTCGGTGCACACTGCTTCGAATTCTTCTCGAGCCGCCAGTGTCTGCTGGTTCGGACGACGGTGCAGCCGGACCAATCGATCAGCCAGCCGTGGGTCGTGCGGTGTCGAAACCGGGAAGGTCGGACGGTGCCCGGCGAGTTCTTCCAGCAGCGCCGGAGGGAGGTAGAAGACCCGGTAATCCCAGCCGTCGGCGGCCGCGGGACGTCCGGCGTGGATGGTGTCGGCATCCAGCAGCAGCAGGCTTCCCGCCGGCGCGTGTTCGGTGCCGCCGCGGTAGCGGACGGCCTCCACCCCACGCTCGATCGCGGCGACAGCGTACTCGCTGTGCGAGTGGGGGACGAAGTGGTGCGTGCGAAAGGACGCCGTCACCAACCGCATGTCATCGGGGCCATAGCGGTGCTCGACGACGTCCTGCATAGCTCAGTGTTACCCGACCGCCGTGTCGACGGTTACGAGTGCTCGGCGTTGAGCCGGCGCACGGCGTCGATGCGCGCCCGCAGCTGTTCGCGGCTCGCCGCCGCGATCGGGGGACCCCCGCAGCGGCGCCGCAGTTCGTTGTGAATCCAGCCGTGCGGCTTGCCCGTCCGGTGGTGGGCGATCGAGACGAGGGTGTTGAGCTCGCGGCGCAGCTCCCGAAGCTGGCCGTGCACCGTGGCCGGGGCTTCGACGGCCGCCGGCGATCCGGCCTCCTTCTGCAGGCGGGCCCGCTTCTGCAGCTGTTCGTCCTGACGCTGGTGCAGCAGCGCCCGCATCTGCTCGGCGTCGAGCAGCCCGGGGATGCCGAGGTAGTCGGCCTCCTCGTCGCTGCCGGCCGGCGCGGCGGTGCCGAACGATGATCCGTCGAAGATCAGCTGATCGAGCTCCGCGTCGGCGCCCAGCGAGGTGAACCCCTTGTCCAGGTCGGTCTTTTCGTCCTGCGTCTTGGTGGCGGGGTCGCCGTCGAGCGGGTCGCCCTCGGACGGGCGGTGCGGCTCGCCGAGCACGTGATTGCGCTGGGCCTCCAGCTCGCTGGCCAGCTGCAGCAGGTTGGGCACCGACGGCACAAAGATGCTGGCGATTTCCCCCGGGCGGCGCGACCGGACGAACCGGCCGATGGCCTGGGCGAAGAACAGCGGCGTCGAGGCGCTGGTGGCGTAGATCCCGACCGACAGCCGCGGCACGTCGACGCCCTCGGAGACCATGCGCACCGCGACCAGCCAGCGGCTGGTGCTCGCGGCGAATTCGCTGATCCGCGCCGACGAGCCCGGGTCGTCGGAGAGCACCAGCGTCGGCGCCTCGCCGGTCAGCTTGGTCAGCAGGGCGGCGTAGGCGCGCGCGGCGGTCTGATCCGAGGCGATGATCATGCCGCCGGCGTCGGGCACGTGCGTGCGCAGCTGGCGCAACCGCAGATCCGCGGCGGTGATCACCGCGGGCATCCATTCGCCGGCGGGGTCCAGCGCCGTGCGCCAGGCGCGCGCGGTCTGCTCGGCGGACAGCGGCTCGCCCAGCCGGGCCGCGTGCTCCTCGCCGGCGCTGTCGCGCCACCGCGCCTCCCCGGAGTAGGCGAGGAACACCACCGGCCGGACCACGCCGTCGGCCAGGGCGTCGGTGTAGCCGTAGGTGTGATCGGCCTGCGACCGCCGTATCCCGTCGGGCCCGGCCTCGTAGGTGACGAACGGGATGGGGCTGTCGTCGCTACGAAACGGCGTCCCCGTCAGGGCGAGCCGGCGGGTGGCGTCGCCGAAGGCCTCGCGGATGGCGTCGCCCCACGTCTTGGCGTCGCCGCCGTGGTGGATCTCGTCGAAGATGACCAGGGTCCTGCGCTGCTCGGTGCGCACCCGGTGCAGCGTCGGGTGCGCGGCGACCTGGGCGTAGGTGACCATCACGCCGTGAAACTCCGGCGCGATCCGCGGGTTGCTGTTGGAGAACTTCGGATCCAGGGCGATGCCGTAGCGCTGCGCGGCCTGGGCCCACTGAATCTTCAGATGCTCGGTGGGCACCACCACGGTGACATGCTCGACGGCGCGCTGGCCCAGCAGTTCGGCCGCCACCCGCAGGGCGAACGTCGTCTTGCCCGAGCCCGGGGTGGCCACCGCCAGGAAGTCGCGCGGCTGGGCGGCGAGGTACTTGACCAGCGCCCTGCGCTGCCAGCCACGCAGCACGCGGGTGCCGCTGGTGTCGCTGGGATCGCCGTCGGCCCGCGCCTGGATGCTGCTGAGCGGCACCGACACAGGCCCCCCGTTCGTTGCTCGTCGATGTGGCCAACTCGATTGAGTCGCGGCTGTGAAATCTAGCACGCCAACGCTTTTCGGCGCAGTAACGACTCGACTGGCTATCGTGTCCGGCTCAACGTTTCGCGGGTCTGCAGCCACTCGTGGATGCGTGCGGCAACGTCGGCCCAGCCCGGTTCGAGCATCATATTGTGGCCCATGGAAAAGAATTCCGGCTCGGTCCCATAGGCGCGCGCCGTGTTGCGCACCTCGCGGACGCTGACGAAGCCGTCGTACTCGGCGCCCAGGACCAGAATCGGCGTTCTCACCCGCTTGGTTCTGACGCGGCGGACGATCGGGTCGGTCATGGCGGCGCGGACGCTCTCGGCGCCGGCGCGTTGCCGGCAGGCTTCGACGACGTCCTCGGGCGTGTCGGGACAGAACAGGTACTCGCGGGCCAGCGCCGGGGTGGCGAGGAATTTCAGCAGCGTGGGATCGCTCCACGATTCCATCGTCATTGACGGCCGGCGGCGCCACACCCGCAACGCCAGCGTCAGCACGCCCTGCGGCGGCACCGAACCCACCAGCACCGCGGCCGGGGCGTCTCGGTCTTCGAGGTAGCGCTGGACCACGAACCCGCCGAGCGAATGGCCGATCAGGATCGGCGCGCCGCCCAGGTCGTCGGCCACCGAACGGACGTCGTCGATGTAGTCGGCCATGGACACCTTCGGCAGCGGCTTGGGGCTGGGGCTGGCGCCGTGCCCACGCAGGCTCATGGCGACCGCGCGGTAGCCGGCGTCGGCGAAGTAGTCCAGGAAGTGTTCCCAGCACCAGGCGCCATGCCAGCCGCCGTGCACAAAGAGCAGCGGCACCGGATGCGCTTCGCTGCAGGACCCTTTGCCGATCACCTCGAGCACTCGACCATTCAAACCCGCTCGCCGTCCCCGCGAGACTGAAACCACGAACATCATTCCCGGCGTGTCGTGTGCACAGTTTCAGTGTCGCGGTCGGCGGGCGGCGACGAATCCGCCGCACCGGGCTCCACTAGGCTGGCGGGGTGTTTGAATCGCTGTCCGACCGATTGACCGGTGCCCTCGCGGGGCTGCGCGGCAAGGGTCGATTGACCGACGCCGATATCGAGGCGACCACCCGCGAGATTCGGCTGGCGCTGCTGGAAGCCGACGTGTCGCTGCCCGTGGTGCGCGCGTTCGTCACCCGGATCAAGGATCGCGCCAAGGGCGCGGAGGTCTCCGGTGCGCTCAACCCGGCGCAGCAGGTCGTCAAGATCGTCAACGAAGAACTCATCGGCATCCTGGGCGGCCAGACCCGGCAGCTGGCGTTCGCCAAGACGCCGCCGACCGTGGTGATGCTCGCCGGTCTGCAGGGTTCCGGTAAGACGTCGCTGGCCGGCAAGCTGGCCGCCTGGCTGCGCGGGCAGGGGCACACCCCGCTGCTGGTCGCGTGCGACCTGCAGCGCCCGGCCGCCGTCAACCAGCTGCAGGTCGTCGGTGAGCGGGCCGGGGTGCCGGTGTTCGCGCCGCATCCCGGCGAGTCGCCCGGATCCGGGCCCGGCGACCCGGTCGCGGTCGCGGCCGCGGGGCTCGCCGAGGCGCGGGCCAAGCACCACGACGTCGTCATCGTCGACACCGCCGGCCGGCTGGGTATCGACGACGAGCTGATGGCGCAGGCCGCGGCGATCCGCGACGCCATCAATCCCGACGAAGTGCTGTTCGTCCTCGACGCGATGATCGGTCAGGACGCCGTCACCACCGCCGAGGCGTTCCGCGAGGGCGTCGGCTTCACCGGGGTGGTGCTGACCAAGCTCGACGGTGACGCCCGCGGTGGTGCCGCGCTCTCAGTGCGTGAGGTGACCGGCGTCCCAATCCTTTTCGCCTCCACCGGCGAGAAGCTGGAGGACTTCGACGTCTTCCACCCCGACCGGATGTCGAGCCGCATCCTGGGCATGGGCGACGTGCTGAGCCTGATCGAGCAGGCCGAGCAGGTCTTCGATGCCGAACAGGCCGAGGCCGCCGCCGTCAAGATCGGCAGCGGCGAGCTCACGCTCGAGGACTTCCTGGAACAGATGCTGGCCATCCGCAAGATGGGCCCGATCGGCAACCTGCTGGGCATGCTGCCCGGCGCCGGGCAGATGAAGGACGCGCTGGCCCAGGTCGACGACCGCCAGCTGGACCGCCTGCAGGCCATCATCCGCGGCATGACCCCGGCCGAGCGCGCCGATCCGAAGATCATCAACGCGTCGCGGCGGCTGCGCATCGCCAACGGGTCGGGCGTCACGGTGTCCGAGGTCAACCAGCTGGTGGATCGCTTCTTCGAGGCCCGCAAGATGATGTCGTCCATGCTCGGCGGCATGGGCATCCCCGGTATCGGCCGCAAGTCGGCGACGCGAAAGTCCAAGGGGGCCAAGGGCAAGGCGGGCAAGAAGGGCAAGAAGGGCGGACGCGGTCCGACGCCGCCGAAGGCGCGCAACCCGCTGGCCGCCGGGATGCCGGGCATGCCGGCCGGATTCCCCGATCTGTCGCAGATGCCCGAGGGCCTCAACGAGCTGCCGCCCGGTCTGGCCGACTTCGATCTGTCCAAGCTGAAGTTCCCGGGCAAGTCGTGACGATCGCGAGCGCGGCCGCGCCGCGCGAAGCGGGTCGTCACGGTCGGAAGTAGCCGCCCGGTGCGCATGCACGTGCGGGGCGTGGGGCTGCCCGACGAGACCGCGATCGACCTGTGGATCGTCGACGGCCACATCAGCGCCGAACCGGTCGCCGGCGCCGACACCGTCTTCGACGGCGGCTGGATCGTGCCCGGACTGGTCGACGCCCACTGCCACGTCGGCCTCGGGGACCACGGCGAGATCCCGCTGGACGACGCGATCGCCCAGGCCGAGATCGAACGCGATGTCGGCGCGCTGCTGCTGCGGGACTGCGGTTCGCCCACCGACACCCGCAGCCTCGACGACCGCGACGATCTGCCCCGCATCATCCGCGCCGGGAAGCATCTGGCCAGGCCGAAGCGGTACGCGGCGGGCTTCTCGCGCGAGCTGGAAGATGAATGGCAACTGCCCGCGGCGGTCGCGCAGGAGGCCAAGCGCGGCGACGGGTGGATCAAGCTGGTCGGCGACTGGATCGACCGCAGCGTCGGCGACCTGGCCCCGCTGTGGTCCGACGACGTGCTCAAGGCCGCCATCGACACCGCGCACGCCCACGGCGCCCGCGTCACCGCGCACGTCTTCAGTGAGGACGCGCTGCCCGGTCTGATCAACGCCGGCATCGACTGCATCGAGCACGGCACCGGCCTGACCGACGAGACGATCGAGCTGATGGTCTCCCGCGGCACCGTGCTGGTCCCGACGCTGGTCAACATCGTGGAGAACTTCCCCGGGATCGCCGCGGCCGCCGCGAAGTATCCGGCGTATGCCGCGCACATGCGCGACCTGCACGCCCGCGGCCTGTCCCGGATCGCCGCGGCCCGCGAGGCGGGTGTGCCGATCTACGCCGGCAGCGACGCGGGCACCATGGTGGCGCCCGGGCGGATCGCCGACGAGGTCGAGGCGCTCAAGAGCATCGGGATGAGCCCGACCGAGGCGCTGGGCGCCGCGTGCTGGGACGCGCGTCGCTGGCTCGGCCGGCCCGGCCTCGACCACGGCGCCTCGGCCGACCTGCTGTGTTACGCGCAAGACCCGCGGTCGGGCCCCGCCGTGCTGAAGAGTCCCGATCTGATCATGTTGCGCGGCAAAGTCTTTCGCTCACCCGCCTAGCCGCGCGCCGCGCGGGCTTTCCCATGATGGCCGCGCACCCCGGCCGCCGCGCCGAGCGCACCGCGGTTGCGCCCGCGGCGCCGCCCGGTGGCGCACACTGAGCCCACAGCCGGGTCGATTCCTTCAGTTTCGCTGAGAAAAGATTGCGAGTGCTTGCTATCTATGTTAGCGTTCCGACCATCGACGACGGAGGAACCCATGGCCTACGACGTGATCATTCGCGATGGATTGTGGTTCGACGGCACCGGCAGCGCGCCGCTGACCCGCACGCTCGGCATCCGCGACGGCGTGGTGGCCACGGTCGGCACCGAGCGGCTGGATGAGACCGGTTGCCCCGAGGTGATCGACGCGGCCGGCAAATGGGTGGTGCCCGGCTTCCTCGACGTGCACACCCATTACGACGCCGAGGTGCTGCTGGATCCCGGACTGCGCGAGTCGGTGCGCCACGGCGTCACCACCGTGTTGCTGGGCAACTGCTCGTTGTCGACGGTCTACGCCGATTCCCAGGACGCCGCCGACCTGTTCAGCAGGGTGGAGGCGGTGCCGCGCGAATACGTGTTCGGCGCACTGGATTCCCACCGCACCTGGTCGACGGCCGCGGAGTACATCAAGGCGATCGACGCCCTGCCGCTGGGGCCCAATATCGGTTCGCTGCTTGGACATTCGGACCTGCGGACCGCGGTGCTCGGGCTGGATCGGGCCACCGACGACGCCGTGCGGCCCACCGAGGCCGAGCTGGAGAAGATGGCCGACCTGCTGGGCGAGGCGCTCGACGCCGGTGTGCTCGGCATGTCCGGGATGGACGCGCCCATCGACAAACTCGACGGTGAACGCTTCCGCTCGCGTGCCCTGCCGTCCACCTTCGCGACGTGGCGGGAGCGCCGCAGGCTGATCAAGGTGCTGCGCAAGCGCGGCCGAATCCTGCAGAGCGCCCCGAACGTGGCGAAGCCGTCAACCGGAATGCTCTTCTTTCTGGCCAGCAGCCGGATATTGAACTGGGGCAAGGGTGTTCGGATGAGCATGCTGGTGTCCGCCGACGCCAAGTCGATGCCGCTGTCGGTCTACGTCTTCGGCCCCGGGACTCGGCTGCTGAACAAGCTGCTGGGCGCCAGCGTGAAATTCCAGCACCTGCCGGTGCCGTTCGAGTTGTACTCCGACGGCATCGACCTGCCGGTCTTCGAGGAGTTCGGCGCCGGAACGGCCGCCCTGCACCTGCGGGACCAGTTGGAGCGCAACGAGTTACTGGCGGACAAGGAATACCGCCGCAAATTCCGCCGCGAGTTCGACCGCATCAAGCTCGGACCGTCGCTGTGGCACCGCGACTTCCATGACGCCGTCATCGTCGAATGTCCGGATGAGTCGTTGATCGGCAGGAGCTTTGGCGAGATCGCCGTCGAGCGCAAGCTGCACCCGCTCGACGCCTTTTTGGACGTGCTTGTCGAAAACGGAGAACGCAACGTCCGCTGGACCACCGTCGTGGCCAACCATCGGCCCAAGCTGCTGGACGCGCTGGCCACCGAAGGCAGTGTGCACATGGGCTTTTCGGACGCCGGGGCGCACCTGCGCAACATGGCCTTCTACAACTTCGGGCTGCGAATGCTCAAGCGCACCCGGGACGCCTACCGGGCCGGCGCGCCCTTCATGTCGATCGAGCACGCGGTGCACCGGCTCACCGGTGAACTGGGCGAGTGGTTCGGCATCGACGCCGGCACGCTGCGCCAGGGCGACCGCGCGGACTTCGTGGTGATCGACCCGGCCGGGCTCGACGAGTCCGTCGACGGCTACCACGAGGAGGCGGTGCCGTTCTACGGCGGCCTGCGGCGCATGGTCAACCGCAACGACGACGCCGTAATCGCCACCGGGGTGGGCGGCGTGGTGGTCTACGGCGGCAGCCACTCCAAGGGCGAATTCCGGGACGGCTACGGCAAATCCGTGCGGTCGGGCCGCTACCTGCGGGCGGGGGAGCGCGCGCGTCGGGAACGCGGCGCGCTGAGCGTCACCGCCTGACATGGCCAGGACCCAGCAGCAGCGCCGCGAGGAAACCGTCGGGCGGCTCATCGACGCGTGCATCGCCACCATCATCGAGGTCGGCTACGCGCGGGCATCCGCCGCGGTGATCACCAAGCGGGCCGGGGTGTCGGTGGGCGCGCTGTTCCGGCACTTCGACACCATGGGCGATTTCATGGCCGCGACCGCGTCCGAGGTGTTGCGCCGCCAGCTGGAGTCGTTCACCAAGGGGGTCGCCGAGATACCCGCCGACCGGCCGGCGCTAGAGGCGGCGCTGGGGATCTTGCGCGACATCACCAGCGGCCCGGCCAACGCCGTCATCTACGAGCTGCTGGTGGCCGCCCGCACCGACGAAAAGCTCAGGGAGACTTTGCAACACGAGCTGGGGCAGTACGCCGCGAAGATCCACGACGCCGCACGCGCGCTGCCTGGCGCCGACCGCTTTCCCGAGGACACCTTCCCAGTGTTCGTGGCGTTGATGACCAACGTGTTCGACGGGGCCGCGGTGGTGGAAGGCGTTCTGCCGCAACCAGAAATCGCGGCACAGCGCATTCCCGTCCTGATGGCGCTGCTCACCGCGGCGCTACCCGACGCCGACTCCTGAACGACTTACAGCGAGCCGATGCTCGACTGCGGGCTTTGCGCGAATCCCCAGTCGAACAACGTCGCCGCCTGATCCCAGTACGTCGGTCCGCCCTCTTTGATCAGCCCGTACATCATCGCGATCACCAGCCGGCGGCCCCCGCGGGCGGCGGCCCCGACGAAGGTCTTGCGCGCGGCGTTGGTGAAGCCGGTCTTGCCGCCGATCGCGCCGGGATAGCGCTGCAACAGCTCGTCCTGGTTGGTGATCGGGTGATCGCCGTTGTCGCCGGGGAACATCGCCGACGGCTCGGCGGTGATCTGCGCGAACACGGGGTTGGCCATCGCGGCGCGGAAGATGACCGCCAGGTCGTGCGCCGTCGACGCGCCCGAACCCGCGGGCCCGTCCAGCCCGGACGGTGTCGCCGCGTGCGTGTTGGTGGCGCCCAGGGAAGCCGCCTTGGCGTTCATCTTGGCGACCGTGGCGTCCGGGCCGCCCAGCATGTGCGCCAGCGTGTTGGCGGCGTCGTTGCCCGAGACCAGCAGCAGGCCGTCCAGGAGTTGGCGCGCGGTGTAGGTGCGCCCCGGCTTGATGCCGACGCAGTTGCACTCCACCTGGGTGTCGGCGACGTCGGCGACGACGGTCGAGTCCAGGCTCACCGAGTCCAGGACCACCTGGGCCAACAGCGTCTTGATGGTGCTCGCCGGCGGGTGGGCCACGTTCTGGTCACGGCCGGCCAGCACCTGCCCGCTGTCCAGGTCGGCCACGATCCAGGTCTGCGCCGGACCGTCGGGAATGGGCATCGAGCCGACCGGCTGCATGCTGTCCGCCCACGCGGTGGACATGGCGACGGTGGCGGTGCAGGTACCGACTGCGACGACGGTAGCGGCCACCCTGAGCCCCAGGGCCGTGAGCTTGCGCATGGCCGCAAAGTCTAACTTCCGCCCCTGCCAGGGGCGGATCTTCAGTACTGTCCGATGCATGTTGAGCCTGGAAGAGATCTCGGATCGGCTCGAGATCCAGCAGCTGCTGGTGGATTACTCCACCGCCATCGACAACCGGCGATTCGACGATCTGGACAAGGTGTTCACGCCCGACGCCTACATCGACTACACGGCGCTCGGCGGCATCGAGGGTCGGTACCCGGAGGTGAAGAAGTGGCTGGCCGAGGTGCTGCCCAACTTCCCGGTGTATGCGCACATGCTCGGCAACTTCTCGGTCCGGATCGAGGGGAACACGGCCTCGTCGCGGGTGATCTGCTTCAACCCCATGGTGCTTGGTGGCACCAAGGCCGGCGAAGAGGAAAGAGCGCTGTTCTGCGGGCTCTGGTACGACGACGAGTTCGTGCGCACGCCCGACGGCTGGCGCATGACCCGGCGGGCGGAGACGAAGGTCTTCCAGAAGGTGATGTGAGTCGGCAACATGAGCCCCGCCTGTCACCGCGTGCGCGATTTCTGATCACCGCCCCTGGTCTGGCACAATGGGCGGCTGTCCGCCGAGCGATCACCGTTTCTTTTCGGGGCCCGGCCGGTCACTACACGCGAGGCAAAACCGGATCCGGGCATCGGGCCCCGATCGCCGAATTGCAGCGTGACACACACAGGAGAATCGCTTAACCATGGCTGTGAAGATCAAGCTCACCCGGCTTGGCAAGATCCGCAATCCCCAGTACCGCATCGCCGTCGCCGACGCCCGCACCCGGCGCGACGGCCGCTCCATCGAGGTCATCGGCCGCTACCACCCCAAGGAAGACCCGAGCCTCATCGAGATCAACTCCGAGCGCGCCCAGTACTGGCTGTCCGTGGGCGCCCAGCCCACCGAGCCCGTGCTCAAGCTGCTGAAGATCACCGGCGACTGGCAGAAGTTCAAGGGCCTGCCCGGCGCCGAGGGCCGCCTGAAGGTCGCCCCGGCCAAGCCCAGCAAGCTCGAACTGTTCAACGCCGCCCTGGCCGAGGCCGACGGCGGCCCGACCACCGAGGCCGCGAAGCCGAAGAAGAAGGCCCCCGCCAAGAAGGCGGCGAAGGGCACAGAGGAGTCTGCCGACGCCGCCGAGCCGCAGGCCGCGGCCGAGGCCCCGGCGGAGACCGCCGCGCAGGCCGAGGCGCCCGCCGAGGGCGGCGAGCAGGCCGAGTCGACCACCGAAAGCTGATCGGGGCGATGAGTACGGTTGTCGTTGACGCTGTTGAGCACCTGGTTCGCGGGATTGTCGACAACCCCGACGACGTCCGGGTGGACATGGTGACCAGCCGCCGGGGACGGACGGTCGAGGTGCACGTCCATCCCGACGATCTGGGCAAGGTGATCGGCCGCGGGGGTCGCACCGCGACCGCATTGCGCACGCTGGTCGCCGGGATCGGCGGTCGCGGCATCCGCGTCGACGTGGTGGACACCGACCAGTAGCGGGGCGCGGCTCATGGAACTCCCTTGGAGTTGACCGTCGGGCGCGTGGTGAAAGCCCACGGCATCAGCGGCGAGCTGGTGGTGGAAATCCGCACCGACGATCCCGCCGCCCGGTTCTCGCCGGGTAACACGTTGCGCGCCAAGCCCTCTCGCGGGGGTACGGAGCGCAGCTGTGTCATCGAGAGTGCGCGCGAGCATGGCGGGCGGCTGCTGGTGCGGCTGGCCGGGGTCACCGACCGCGACGCCGCCGACGCGCTGCGCGGCACCCTGTTCGTGGTCGACTCCGAGGACCTGCCCGACATCGACGAGGCGGACACCTACTACGACCATCAGCTCGAAGGTCTGCGCGTGCATACCACCGCCGGCGAGCAGGTGGGCGTCGTCGCCGAGGTGTTGCACACCGCGGCCGGTGAACTGCTCGCAGTGCGGCGCGAGTCCGGCGACCAGGAGCGGGAAGTGTTGGTGCCGTTCGTGTCCGCGATCGTCACCGCGGTGTCCCTCGACGACGGCACCGTCGAGATCGATCCGCCCGAAGGCCTGCTGGACCTGTAGGCCCTCGATATGAGAATCGACGTCGTCACGATCTTTCCGGCCTATCTGGATCCGCTGCGGCAATCGTTGCCGGGCAAGGCGATCCGGTCCGGCCTGGTCGATCTGCGGGTTCATGACCTGCGGCGCTGGACGTATGACGTGCACCGCTCGGTCGACGACGCGCCCTACGGCGGCGGCCCGGGCATGGTGATGAAGGCGCCGGTGTGGGGCGAGGCGCTCGACGAAATCGCCTCGGAGGAAACACTTTTGGTTGTTCCCACCCCGGCCGGCCGCCTGTTCACGCAGGCGACGGCCGCGCGCTTCAGCGCCGAGACCCACCTGGTGTTCGCCTGCGGACGCTACGAGGGCATCGACCAGCGGGTCATCGACGACGCCGCGCGGCGCATGCGGGTCGAAGAGGTCTCGATCGGCGACTACGTGCTGCCCGGCGGCGAGTCGGCGGCCGTGGTGATGATCGAGGCCGTGCTGCGCCTGCTCGACGGGGTCCTTGGCAATCCCGCGTCGCACCGCGAGGATTCGCACTCGCCGGCACTGGACCGGCGTCTGGAGGGACCCAGCTACACGCGGCCACCGAGCTGGCGCGGGCTGGACGTCCCCGAGGTGCTGCTGTCGGGTGACCACGCGCGGGTCGCCGCCTGGCGCCGCGAGATCTCGCTGCAACGCACCCGCGAACGCCGGCCGGAACTGCTAGAGCCCGAATTGTCAGCGCCCGAATTGTCGGAGCCCGAATTGTCAGAGCCCGACGGCGACTCGGCTCGTTAAAGCCCGTGCCGGGGCGCCTCGATGCGGCCCTCGGGGAATATCGTCTTGACCGCCCGGGTGATGGTGTCGCGGGCGGTGGCGTCGTCGGCGGGCTGCAGGGACTGGACCACCATGATGTAGCGGCGGTCGGCCCCGATCACGCCGGTCGACAAATGCATCCAGTCGCTGCCGATGCAGCACATCCAGCCCTGCTTGACCGCGACCGGCTCGGCGTACAGGCCGTCCGGGATCCCGAATCGCTGCGGGTAGCCGTCCAGCCCGGTGGGGGTGGACTGGGCCAGGTCGTTGACGATGATTTTGGCGTCGTCGGCCGGCAGCCCGCCCGAGCCGTCCAGCAGCATCTCGTAGTAGCGGATCAGATCCGTCACCGAGCTCATGGTGTTCCACCAGCGCCCGTCGCTGGGCGGGGTGGTGGAGGCCAGGCCGTAGCGGGCGGCCACCTCGGTGATGATGGCGGCCCCGCCGCCCTGACCCCAGAACCTCTCGGCCGCGCCGTCGTCGGAGGACTGCAGCATGATGTCGAGCGCCTGGCGGTCGTCGGCGCTCAGCGGCGTCTTGCCCTCGGATTCGTGCAGCAGCAGATCGTCGGCGATGAACAGCTTCGCCACCGACGCGGTGCCGATGATCTGGCTGTTGCCGTTGGCGATCAGCTGGTGGGTGGTGCGGTCGAGGATGGCCACCGACAGGGCGGCGCCGCTGCCGGCGGCCTCGTCGGCGGCCTGCTGGATGCGGGCCTGCAGCTGGGAGAATCCGGGGTTCGCCAGCGCCTGCGGCGGCTGGGACGGGGCGGCCGCCTCCAGCCTCACGGTGGCGGACTGCGGGGGAGCCGATGGGGGAGCTGAGGTGGGGGGCGCGGAGATGACCCGAACGGGCGCGGCGACCGGCAGGGTGTACACCTTCGCCTGGACGAGCGCCTCGGAGCCGGCGGCAACCACCAACGTCACCGCCGCGGTGGCGGTGACCAGCGTCAGCGGACGTACCCGCATTCGTCTCCTCCGGCGTGACTGCGGCACAGTGCAAGGGCGGGACCCGTCGCGCCACCTGCACCGGCCATCACGCTTGCGTGCGGGTAGCGCGTTCTGACCCCAGTCATATGTACCATTTACCAGCGCGTTTGGCGCGTCACGAACCGCCGACTTGCTGTGATTTTCGCGGCACGCGCCCCGTCTGGCACAATTGACCAGTTGTCTCCAGCGGTTGCAGGCCGGTTGAGCCGTTTCCCGCCTGCTGCGAGATACGCCAGAAAGCCCGAAACCATCGGCTTGGCGACCGCCCCACACCTGCGTGTGGGTAGCTGCCGCCGGCCGCGACCGCAAGGAAGTGTCTCGCATGAACCGGCTGGACTTCGTCGATCAGGCGTCGCTGCGCGACGATATCCCGGTTTTCGGCCCGGGCGACACCATCAACGTGCACGTGAAGGTCATCGAGGGCGCCAAGGAGCGCATCCAGGTGTTCAAGGGCGTCGTGATCCGCCGCCAGGGCGGTGGCATCCGTGAGACCTTCACCGTCCGCAAGGAGAGCTATGGCGTCGGCGTCGAGCGCACCTTCCCGGTGCACTCGCCCAACATCGACCACATCCAGGTGGTGACCCGCGGTGACGTCCGCCGCGCGAAGCTGTACTACCTGCGTGAACTGCGCGGCAAGAAGGCCAAGATCAAGGAGAAGCGCTGAGCCGGGACGCCTTGGCGGCGCTGATGATTCGTCCTTCGGCCCTCCGGTGCGGATCGCTTGCCGGTTTACCGGGCCACAACGTGGGCTGGCTACGCTGATCTCGTGACCGATACCGCGGATTCATCGAAGCCCGAGCCCCACGCCGGCGAGTCAGATCCGAAGGTCTCCACCCGCAACCTTCAGATGCGGCCCGACGACGCCGCGACGACCGCCGAGTCGATCCCCGAACCGGCGCCGGTGACGGAAACACCCGAGGCGGCCGATCCGGCGGACCCCAAGCGTTCGACGTTGCGCGAATTCGCGATCCTCGCGGTGATCGCCGTCGTCCTCTACTACGTCATGTTGACCTTCGTGGCGCGGCCCTACCTGATCCCGTCGGAATCCATGGAGCCCACGCTGCACGGGTGCACGGGCTGCGTCGGCGACCGGATCATGGTGGACAAGGTCAGCTACCGCTTCAGCGCGCCGCGCCCCGGCGACGTCATCGTCTTCAAGGGCCCGCCGCCGTGGAACCTCGGCTACAAGTCGATCCGGTCCAACAACACCGTGCTGCGCTGGGTGCAGAACGCCCTGTCCTTCGTCGGTTTCGTGCCGCCGGACGAAAACGACCTGGTCAAGCGCGTCATCGCGGTCGGCGGGCAGACGGTGCAATGCCGGGCCGACACCGGGCTGACGGTCGACGGCAAGCCGCTCAAGGAGCCGTACCTGGACCGCAACACCATGGCGGCCGACCCGTCGGTCTACCCGTGCCTGGGCAGCGAGTTCGGGCCGGTCGCCGTCCCGGCGGGACGGCTGTGGGTGATGGGCGACAACCGGACGCACTCGGCGGACTCGCGCGCCCACTGCACCAGCGTGCCGGCCGAAGCCCTCAAGGGGGTGTTGTGCACCGGCGACCCCACCTCGGGAACCGTGCCGGTGTCCAACGTGATCGGGAAAGCCAGGTTCATCGTGTGGCCGCCGTCCCGGTGGGGTGGCGTGGGATCGGTGAACCCGCAGCAGAGTAAGTAACCATGGCCACGACGTGGCCGCCGCGGACGGTGATCCGTAAGTCGTCGGGGTTACGCACCCTGGAATCGGCGCTGTACCGCAGCGGGTTGGGCCCGGTGGCCGGCGTCGACGAGGTCGGTCGCGGCGCCTGCGCCGGACCGCTGGTGGTGGCGGCCTGCGTGCTCGGGCCGGGGCGAATGGAAAGCCTTGCCGCCCTTGATGATTCGAAGAAGCTCACCGAGGCCGCCCGGGAAAAGCTGTTCCCGTTGATTCGCCGCTATGCGCTGGCCTACCACGTGGTGTTCATCCCGCCCACGGAGGTGGACCGGCGCGGCGTGCACGTCGCCAACATCGAGGGCATGCGCCGTGCCGTCGCCGGGCTGTCCGTGCGGCCCGGCTACGTGCTGAGCGACGGCTTCCGGGTGCCCGGCCTGGCCGTGCCGTCGCTGCCGGTCATCGGCGGCGACGCCGTCGCGGCGTGTATCGCGGCGGCCAGCGTGCTGGCCAAGGTCAGCCGGGACCGGTTGATGGTGGCCATGGAGGCCGACCATCCCGGTTATGGCTTCGCCCTGCACAAGGGCTACAGCACGCCGGCGCACAGCACGGCGCTGGCGCGGCTGGGGCCGTGCCCCGAGCATCGTTATTCGTTCATCAACGTGCGGCGCGTGGCCAACGGCGCGGGCGGCCGGGTGGTGGCCGAGTGCAAACCGGACCCACCCCTGCAGCGCGACGGATCTCGGTGAGGAAAGATGGGAACAGGATTCCCACCCCGGCGAACGGCGGCTAGCGCCGGGAGGTCCGGGAAAACTGTCTTCGGAGAAGGACGTCTGAGCAGATGAGTGCAGAAGATCTCGAAAAGTATGAAACCGAGATGGAGCTCTCGCTGTACCGCGAATACAAGGACATCGTCGGCCAGTTCAGCTACGTCGTGGAGACCGAACGGCGCTTCTACCTGGCCAACAGCGTGGAGATGACGCCGCGCAACGCCGACGGCGAGGTCTACTTCGAGCTGCGCCTGTCCGACGCCTGGGTGTGGGACATGTACCGGCCGGCGCGGTTCGTCAAGCAGGTTCGGGTGGTCACCTTCAAAGACGTCAACATCGAAGAGGTCGAAAAACCCGAGTTGCGGCTTCCCGAATAGCCGCCGTCAGATATTGGTCGGAAGCTCGCCGGGCGTGGGCAGCTGGCCCCGCTGCTCGATGACCTCACGCGCGACGTCGGCCAGCTTGATGTTGAGCGCCTGGGAGTGGCGCCGCAGCAGATCGAACGCCTCGTCCTCGTTCATGTTGTGCAGCATCATCAACATGCCGACGGCCTTGCCGATCTCGCGGTTGCTGAGCAGCCCGCGGCGCAGGCTGGCGGCGTCCTCGCCCTTGGCTACCGCGTTGATGGCGACACTGGCGAACGCGGCCAGCACCGCGGCCCGCCCGGCGGACTCGGAGTCGAACATGTTCGGGGTGTCGCTGAACAGGTTCAGCGCCGCCCCCTTGCGTTTGTCGATCAGGAGGCGGAACCCCATCGCGCCGCGCACCGGGGTCTCCGCGACCAGGATTTTCGCCAGTCGCGGCCACAGCGAGGGGGTCGTCAGGTCGGTGTCGATCTGCGGCGTCTCCTCTTCGATGGCGTCGATGCAGGGGCCGTCGCCGGCCCGCCTTTCGATGTCGTCGATCTGTTTGGCGAGCCGGTCGCTGGCGCCCACGGTGATGTATTTGTCGTTCTCGCGCACCAACAGGCTGGCGTGGTCGCAGCCACGGACTGTCAGAGTGGCGGCGATGCAGATGGCCGCATACATCTGGTTGGCGTCGGAGCCCTGATAAATGATTTCTGCGAGGGCGGCGAAAACCGTCGCCGGGTCGGCCTTCTCTCCGCCCGTCGCGGGTGCGTCCGCGCCAGTCATCGATTGGTCCGCCATGTCATGCCTCGTTCCTGCGGTGTCGGCGGTGTTATCCGCGTTCGATCGCCGTAGATTATCCGCCGCCGGTACCAGCCTTACACGCCGTTTCGTCCTGATGCGCCGATCTCGGGGATCTTGCTGGTCACCGATGACCGCCAAACCCGCTGACGATGCGCGGAAGGCACGTCCAAACACTCACGAATCGCGAGACATTGGAAAGATGGTTCTACCACGTGCGCGAGGTTTCGGCTGGCCGCAGGAGGGAAGGACGTTCTGAATGGGAGTGACCGTCGCGGTGACCGGACCAACCGGGGAGATCGGTATCTCTGCGGTGACGGCGCTGGAACGCGAGCCCGCCGTCGACGCGATCATCGGGATGGCCCGCCGGCCGTTCGACCCGTCGTCGCGCGGCTGGCTGAAAACCACCTACCAGCAGGGCGACATCCTGGACCGTGAGGCCGTCGACGCCCTGGTCGCGCGGGCCGACGTGGTGATCCACCTGGCCTTCATCATCATGGGGTCGCGCGACGAGAGCGCCCGGGTGAACCTGCAGGGCACCCGCAATCTGTTCGAGGCGACGGTGGCCGCCGAGCGGCCGCGCCGCCTGGTGTACACCTCGTCGGTGGCGGCGTACGGCTACCACTCCGACAATCCCGTCCCGCTGACCGAGGACGTCTCCCCCCGCGGGTCCGCCGAGCACTACTACTCCGAGCAGAAGGCGGCCTGCGAGGCGCTGCTGGCCGACATCACTAAGGATTCGCCGCTCGAGGTGTTCGTTCTGCGGCCGTGCATCGTCGCGGGCCCGAAGGCCACCGCGCTGGCCGACGCCATGCCGTGGAACCAGCTGCCCGGCCCGGTGCGTGCGGTGGTCAAGGCCGTCCCGGTGCTCAAGCCCGTGGTGCCCGATCCGGGTTACCCCCTGCAGCTGGTCCACCACGATGACGTCGCGACGGCGATCGCCCTGGCGGCCACCGCCCCGGCGCCGCCGGGGGTGTACAACATCGCCGGTGACGGGGTCGTGACCGTGGCCGATGTGGCCAGGGCGCTGGGTGGCCGGCCGGTGCGGGTTCCCGCCGTCGCCGCCACTGCGGCCTCGGCGGCGATCTCACGGGTGCCGCGGGTGCCGTCCATGCTGGAATGGCTGCACACCGCGCGGACGTCGATGGTCATGGACACCACCAAGGCCAAGACCCAGCTGGGCTGGCGCCCGCTGCACTCGTCGGCCGAGACGCTGGAAGCGCTGGCCTCGGGGGTGTGAGAGCGTTGTTCTGCTCGGCGGCCGCCCGCCGGCCAAGGTAGTTTGATCCGATGGGACTTGAGCGTTTCGCCGCGTCTCGCGACGTCGCCGCCGGCGGTGAAATCGCCTAGTGGGTCACGTCACGTCGCGCCGGCGGGTGACGCATCTGTCCGCCGGTGAAGCGATCACCCGACCGGAAACCCTGGTCGTCGAGGAGCCGTTGGAGATTCGGGTCGACGGCGCGGCGGTCACCGTGACGATGCGCACCCCGGGATCGGATTTCGAACTCGCCCAAGGCTTTCTGCTCACCGAGGGCGTCATCGCGGGCCGCGACGACGTACACAGCATCCGCTACTGCGCCGGGCGCGACGACGACGGCGCGAACACGTACAACGTGCTGGACGTGACCCTGACGCCCGGCGTGCCGAAGCCCGTTCTCGACGTCACCCGCAACTTCTACACCACCTCCTCGTGCGGGGTGTGCGGCAAGGCGTCACTGGACGCGGTGCGGCTGCTCAGCCGGTTCTCGCCCGGCACCGATCATGCGACCGTGGCCGCAGCCACCCTCGAGGCGATGCCCGGTCAATTGCGTTCCGCGCAAAAGGTTTTCGACAGCACCGGGGGCCTGCACGCTGCGGCGTTGTTCGGCGCGGACGGCGCGATGCTGGTGGTGCGCGAGGACGTCGGCAGGCACAACGCGGTCGACAAGGTGATCGGCTGGGCGACCGAGCACCGGCGATTGCCGCTGCAGTCCACCGTGTTGCTGGTCAGCGGGCGGGCGTCGTTCGAGTTGACGCAGAAGGCCGTGATGGCCGGGATTCCGGTGCTGGCGGCCGTGTCCGCGCCGTCGTCGCTGGCGGTCTCGCTGGCCGAGGAGTCCGGCATCACGCTGGTGGCGTTCCTGCGGGAGGACTCGATGAACATCTACACCAGGGCGGATCGGATCACCTAGGTCGATGGCGGCGACCCGCGGCGCCCGGCTACGCCGCGCTTGCGATCGCCGCTAGGTCGATGGCGGCGACCCGCGGCGCCCGGCTACGCCGCGCTTGCGATCGCCGCTAGCGTTTCTGCGCCGGCTGTGGATGGACGCCGCACTGGGGATAACCGGGGGCCGCGGGCGGCCTCGGGTGGCGTCGACGGCCCGTCCCGTCGGGGTCACCGGGCACCGTGGCCCGCATGACAACCGAAACGACCATGACCCGGATCCAGCTGGGGGCGATGGGTGAGGCGCTCGCCGTGGATCACCTGACCCGGATGGGATTGCGCATCCTGCAGCGCAATTGGCGCTGCCGCTACGGCGAACTCGACATCATCGCCCGCGACGACGCCACCTCGACGGTGGTGTTCGTCGAGGTGAAGACCCGCACCGGCGACGGCTATGGCGGGCTGGCGCACGCCGTCACTCCGCGCAAGGTGCGGCGGTTGCGCAGGCTGGCCGGGCTGTGGCTGGCCGGCCAGCACCAGCGCTGGGCCGCGATCCGCATCGACGTGATCGGGGTGCGGGTCGGGCGCCGCCGCACCCCCGAGATCACCCACCTGCAAGGGATCGGCTGATGGCGTTGGGACGCGCGTTCTCCGTCGCGGTGCACGGCGTGGACGGGCAGACCGTGGAGATCGAAGCCGATATCACCTCCGGGCTGCCGGGCGTGCACCTAGTGGGCCTGCCCGACGCCGCCCTGCAGGAGTCTCGCGACCGCGTCCGGGCCGCCGTCACCAACTGTGGCAACTCCTGGCCCCAGGCACGGCTCACCCTGGCGCTGTCGCCGGCGACCCTGCCCAAGATGGGGTCGGTCTACGACATCGCCCTGGCCGCCGCGGTGCTCTCGGCGCAGCGCACAAACCCCTGGGACCGGCTGGAGAAGACGGTGCTGCTCGGCGAGCTGTCCCTGGACGGCCGGGTCCGGCCGGTGCGCGGCGTGCTGCCCGCGGTGCTGGCCGCCAAGCGCGACGGCTGGCCGGCCGTGGTGGTTCCCGTGGACAACCTCGCCGAGGCCAGCCTGGTCGACGGCATCGACGTGTGGGGCGTGCGGACCCTGAAGCAGCTACACAAGTGGCTCAGCGGCACCGGCGCCCTCGACGGCCGGATCGACGTCAAACCCACGGACGGCGAGCCCGCCGCGGACCTGGTCGACGTGGTCGGGCAGACCCAGGCGCGGTTCGCGGTAGAGGTGGCCGCCGCCGGGGCGCACCACCTGATGCTCACCGGCCCGCCCGGCGTCGGCAAAACGATGCTCGCGCAACGCCTTCCGGGGCTGCTGCCGCCGCTGACGGACGACGAGTCCCTGGAAGTGACCGCGATTCACTCGGTGGCCGGGCTGTTGTCGGGTGACACCCCGTTGATCACCAGGCCGCCGTTCGTGGCGCCCCATCACAGTTCCAGCGTCGCCGCGCTGGTCGGCGGTGGGTCCGGGATGGCGCGCCCGGGCGCGGTCAGCCGCGCACATCGCGGGGTGCTGTTCCTCGACGAGTGCGCCGAGATCCGGGTCAGCGCGCTGGAGGCCCTACGAACACCGTTGGAGGACGGCGAGATTCGCCTGGCCCGCCGCGACGGCGTGGCGTGTTATCCCGCCCGCTTCCAGCTGGTGCTGGCCGCCAACCTGTGCCCGTGCGCGCCGGCCGACCCGCAGGACTGCATCTGCGCGGCGGCGGCCAAGCGCCGCTACCTGGGCAAGCTCTCGGGACCGCTGTTGGATCGGGTGGACCTGCGCGTGCAGATGCATCAGGTGAAGGCCGGGGCGTTCGCGGGTGGGGACGCCGAATCGACCGCGCAGGTTCGCCGTCGGGTCGCGCAGGCCCGCGCGGCCGCCGCGCAGCGCTGGCTACCGCACGGGTTTCGCACCAACGGTGAAGTCAGCGGGACGCTGCTGCGCCGGAAGTTCCGTCCCAGCCACGCGGCCATGGAGCCGCTGCAACGCGCGCTGGACCGCGGGCTGCTCAGCATCCGTGGCCTCGACCGCACGTTGCGGGTCGCGTGGAGCCTGGCCGACCTGGCGGGCCGCACGTCGCCCGGGACCGACGAAGTCGCCGCCGCACTGAGCTTCCGTCAACCCGGGGCGCAGCGATGAGCGCGGCGAGGCAGCGGCCGGGCGCGCTACCAGCGCGCCATGCTCAGCCAATCGGTGTGCCCACCCCGCACCGCTATCGCGACACTCACCAGAATCGCGAACGCACGGGCGAATTGGGCCATGGCACGGCCACTTTCGCCCCGGTGTTCCATCTCGCGCAGCCCGATGCAGGCCAGGCCGATGCTGATCACGGGAATGGGAAAACCGATCCAGCTGACCAGGCTGAGCACGAACGCCGCGACGGCCCAGGGGTTCTTTGGGCGCTCGGACACGCTGTACACCATCGGCAGGTCGAGGATCATGGGTCGTTCCGTTCGTTGCGGGCCGGCGTGCGGCGGGCGGCTGATGACACCACACTCGCGCGCGGGGCTCAAAGGATTCTTGGCGCGTTCTTGGCCCGGGGGGCGCGGCGATGACCACGGCGCTCGACGACCCCGCGCTGCGCGCCTGGGCGTATCTGTCCCGGGTGGCCGAGCCGCCCTGCGCCGAACTCGCCGCGCTGGTGCGGGGCGTCGGCCCGGTCGAGGCGGCCGAACGGGTCCGCCGTGGCCTGGTCGACGACGACCTGGCTCGTCGCACCGAGGCCAGGCGAGAAATCGACTGCAGTGCAGCCGATCTCGAGCTACTCGCCCGGCGCGGCGGCCGGTTGATCACCCCTAACGACGACGAATGGCCGCTGCTGGCGTTCGGCGCGTTCCACGGTGCCGCACCGCGCCCGGGTGGCGGTGCGCCGACGGTGCCGCCGATGGTGTTGTGGGCGCTGGGACCCGTCCGGCTCGACGAGGTCGCGCACCGGGCGGCCGCCGTGGTCGGGACGCGCGCGTCCACCGCGTACGGCGAGCACGTCGCCGGCGAACTGGCGGCCGGGTTGGCGCAGCGCGACGTCGCGATCGTCTCGGGAGGCGCGTACGGCATCGACGGCGCGGCGCACCGCGCCGCGCTGGACTGCGACGGCATCACCGTCGCGGTCCTGGCCGGCGGGCTCGACGTCCCCTACCCGAGCGGTCACACCGCGCTGCTGCACCGGATCGCCCAGCACGGGCTGCTGTTCAGCGAATACGCGCCAGGTATCCGCCCCGCCCGCCACCGATTCCTGACCCGCAATCGGCTGGTGGCCGCCGTGGCCGGGGCCGCCGTGGTGGTGGAAGCCGGCCTGCGCAGCGGGGCGGCCAACACCGCGGCCTGGGCGCGGGCGCTGGGGCGGGTGGTGGCCGCGGTGCCCGGACCCGTGACGTCCTCGGCGTCGGCGGGCTGCCATGCGCTGTTGCG
Organism: Mycobacterium sp. 1245499.0; assembly: GCF_001673615.1. NCBI lineage: Bacteria > Bacillati > Actinomycetota > Actinomycetes > Mycobacteriales > Mycobacteriaceae > Mycobacterium > Mycobacterium sp. 1245499.0. The sequence continues at coordinate 4,562 of NZ_LZMG01000053.1, read as the reverse complement.
CAACGGCGCCGAGCTGGTGACCCGGGCCGACCACGTCATCGAGCTCATCGGCCATATCGGCGAACTGGCGGCGCAGGATTCGCACCCCGCGACGCCGCTCGACGGCCTCAGCGACGCCGAACGCCGGGTCTACGAGGCGCTGCCGGGCCGCGGCGCCGTCACCGTCGACGAGATCGCGGTCGCCTCGGGCATGGTGCCTGAGCTGGCGCTGGGACCGCTGGCGATGCTCGAGCTGGCCGGGCTGGTGCAGCGGCAGGAGGGGAGGTGGCGAATCGTCCGGGCCGGCCGGCTCAGGCAGAAAGCTCCTGGCTGATCGACCATTCGAACGCGCTCGCGGTGGACCGCGCACCCTGGGCGGCTTTCGAACGGTTCGGCTCGCCGAGCTGCGCCAGAAGCCGCCCAGCGGCGATCACGATGTCGGCGAATACCGCCGGAGTCAGGTATCGGGGTTGCAGCGCAAACAGCAGGTCCTCGGTGGAGGTGTTGCCGCTTGCCCCCGGCGCGAAAGGACAACCGCCCAATCCGCCGAGCGCTCCGTCGACCATGGTGGCGCCCCCGCGAATAGCGGCCAGGGTGTTGGCGACTCCCATGCCCCACGTGTCGTGCCCATGGAAGACGATCTCGTGATACGGCGCAACGTCGCCGACGACCCCGACGAGCTGATGCACGTCGTCGGGGGTGGCTTGGCCGAGCGTGTCACACAGCACCACACTCGCGACGGCCACCGCGCGGTCGTCGGTGATCAGGTCGAGGACGCGCTGCGGATCGACGGCACCGCTGTATGGACAGGTGAACGCCGTGGCCAGGGTCAGCTGCAGCTGGCCACCGACGGCCGTGACGAGGTCGACGGCTTCCGGAAGGGCGGCCATGCTGTCAGCGGTGGTGCGCCCGACATTGGCCAGGTTGTGTTCGTCGCTGACCGACACGCAGTACTGGAAATTGCGTGCGCCTGCCTCGATTGCGCGGGCGATGCCCCGCGGAGTAGCCGTCCACACCCAGCACCGTCGCAGCTCCTCGGCAGTCAGCGCCGCGATGACGTCGAGGGTGTTGGCCATGGGCGGCACCAAGTCGGGTCGCGCCATCGCGCCGATCTCGATTGCGTCGATGCCCGAGGCCAAGAGCAGCCGTGCCAACTCGACTTTTCGCTCCGTGTCGAGGGGTTTGCCGGTGAGCTGGAGGCCATCGCGCAGGGTGACGTCACGCAGTTGGACTGAAGGGTTCATTTGATCACCTCCGGCGTGTCGAGGCCGTCGAGGTGCAGCTCGGTGTCCGCAGCGCCCAGGATCTCCTCGGTGTGTTCACCCAGATCCGGTCCGAGGCTTTGTATTTCGCGCGGGCAGTCGCCGATGCGCGGCACGATGCCCGGGAATGCGACGTCGGGCAGGATCTCGGTGCCGGTGGACACGGGCATTCGCTGGATCATGCCGCGCGCCAGAAACTGCTCGTCGGCGGCGATGTCGGGAGCGGTGTTGATCGGACCGGCGGGAACATCGGAGGCCTCCAGCGCGGCCAGCACGTGATCGGTGGGCAGTTGAGCCGTCCACCGGCCGATCACGTCGTCGAGTTCGTCGCGCGCCTCCCAGCGCTGCGCGTTGTTGCTCAGCCGCGCAGCGCCGGCCAGGTCGGGCCGGCCGATCAACCGCATCAACCGCCGGAAGATCGCGTCACCGTTGCCGGCGATGACCACCCATCGCCTGTCGCGGCACAGGTAGGCGTTCGAGGGCGCTACACCTTCCAAGCGCCCGCCACACCGGGCACGGGTGACGTGATACGCGTCGTATTCGGGGAGCAACGATTCCATCACCGAAAAGATCGCTTCGGTCAACGCGACGTCCACGGTGCGGTCGGCCAGCGACGTGGATCGTCCGGCGATCCGGTCCTTTCGGAGTTGCTGCATCGCCACCAATGCGCCGAATGCGGCATAAAGACCCGCGATCGAGTCACCGATGGATACGCCGACGCGTGATGGCGGGCGATCCGGTTCGCCGGTGAGGGCGCGAAGGCCCGCCATCGCCTCGGCGACCGCGGCGAATCCCGGTTGCCGGCGCCGTGGTCCGGTCTGGCCGTAGGCCGAGAGGCGCACGATGATCAGCTCCCGGTTCTGCGCACTCAGTTCGGCCGGCCCGATACCCCACTTCTCCAAGGTCCCCGGCCGGAAGTTTTCGAGCACGATGTCGCAGGAGCGGGCGAGTTCGCGCACCGCCGCCTGCCCGTGCTCGGTCTTGAGGTCCAACACCACAGACTTCTTGTTGCGGTTGATGGTCCGAAACAACATCGAGGTCGTGCCCGAGTAGAGCCGCCAGCTACGCAGCTCGTCTCCCGTCTCGGGTCGTTCGATCTTGATCACTTCCGCGCCGAAATCGGCCAAGAGCCGCCCGGCGGTCGGTGCGGCGATGTAATTGCCGAGCTCAAGGACGCGCACGCCGTCCAGTGGTCCGCCATTGAATCTGTCCATATTCGACACCTCTCTAACCACATCGTGCATCAGAACCTACATTATGGCTTCCTGAGTCTTCCCTACTGTGACTCAATCCACTACAGTCGGCCGGGTGTATTGCTGATCACATCGGAAGCGAGAAACCACGTTGTGGGACGAGAGAGCTGGGGAATGACGACGTCACGAGTCATGGCGACGAGCTGGAGCACCATCGGCGAGCTATTGGACGACATGCCGGTAGGGCGGGCACATCGCAGGGTCATCGTCGTTGTGGGCCTGGGCCTGTTCTTCGAGATGTACGAGATCTTCCTGTCCAGCACCATGAGTACCGCCCTGCGGCACGAATTCGGCGTGCGCGGCACGGTGCTCAAGCTGGTGCTGGCCTCGGCCTTCGTCGGAATGTTTCTTGGCGCAGCGTTTTTCGGGCGACTGGCTGACCGGATCGGACGCCGCAAAGCGTTTCTGCTTGGGCTGGGCTGGTTTTCGGCGTTCTCACTGGCCGGTGCTTTCGCCCCGTCTCCGGCGGTGCTGGTGGTCACCCGGTTCCTGGCCGGCGTGGGCGTCGGCGCGGTGTATCCGGTTGCCGACTCCTATCTTGCCGATGTGCTGCCGAAGGCGCGCCGCGGCCGGCTGGCCGCCGCCGCTTACACGTGCTCTTACCTCGCCGTACCGTTCGCCGGGTTTTTGTCGGTTTGGCTGACCGGGCACTCGCCGCTCGGTGTCGCGGGCTGGCGTTGGCTGCTGGCCATCGGCGCGACGGGCGCCGCGATCGTCTACGCGCTCAACCGATGGCTGCCCGAGTCCCCCCGCTGGCTTGCCGACGCGGGACGTTTCGACGAGGCGCAGCGAGCGTTGGCCAAGTTCACCGCTGGATCGAATATGACTGGCGTGCAGAGCAATTCGGATAGCCCCCACGGTGTGCTAGTACGGCCCGGCCCTCGTCGGTCCGCGCAGACGCTCTTGCGGGATGCGCCGTACAACCGCCGACTGGTGATGCTGGTGCTATTCCACCTGTTCCAGACCTTCGGCTATTACGGGTTCGGCACCCTGTCCGCGCTGGTGCTGGTGCATCGCGGCTACCCCATCACCTCGTCGATGCTGTTCAGCGCGCTGTCGTTCATCGGGTATCCGGTCGGATCGGTGATGGCTATCCCGCTGATGGCGAGGTTCGAACGCAAATTCCTGCTGGTCGGCTCGATCGTGGCGGTCGGTGCTTTCGGTCTGATGTTCGCGACCCAGTCGTCGGTGCTGCTGATTGTCCTGTTCGGCTTCTTGACCACCGCGACCAGCAATGTCTTCTCCAACGTCTACCACGTGTACCAGGCGGAGATTTTCCCGACGGCGGTGCGCGCCACCGCGGTCGGTTGGACCTATTCATTGTCCCGGTTATCCAGCGGCGCATCGCCATTCGTTCTCATACCGGTTCTCGACCGCTACGGCGCCGCCGCGATGTTCGCCGTCGTCGCGGTCGCGTTGGGCATCGCGATCATCGCGGTGCTCGCCCTGGGCCCGCGCACGTCACGACGCAGCGTCGATGAGATCAACCCGGAATGCGAACCCGCACAACGGCGTTCGCTGCCCGACACCGACCCGGTGAGGCGGATCGATGATTGACTTCGGGGCGTTACCGCCGGAGATCAACTCGGGACGAATGTATACCGGCGCGGGCTCGGCACCGATGGTGGCCGCGGCCGCGGCCTGGCACGGCCTGGCGGCCGAATTGACGTCGAGCGCGTCCGGCTACTCGTCGGTGACTGCCGAGTTGACCACCTCCCAATGGCTGGGCGAGACATCGCAAGTGATGATGGCCGGTGTCGCCCCCTTCGTCGCGTGGTTGAGCGACGCCGCGGTCTTGGCCGACGAAGCGGGCACGCAGGCCAGTGCCACGGCGGCGGCGTATGAGGCCGCTTTCGCGATGACGGTCCCGCCGACCGTGATCGCCGCGAACCGCGCGTTGCTGACGTCGCTTGTGGCGACGAACTTCTTCGGCCAGAACACCGCGGCGATCGCGGCGACCGAGGCCCAATATGCCGAAATGTGGGCCCAAGACGCCGCCGCCATGTACACCTACGCCGGCTCCGCGGCGACCGCCTCGCAACTGGCCCCCTTCACCGAGCCGACCCAG
>NZ_LZMG01000052.1:0-8019 GCF_001673615.1 Mycobacterium sp. 1245499.0 | reverse complement strand
GGCCGAAGAGCAACCCGGCCTGCGGCCCGCCGAGCAGTTTGTCCCCGCTCGCGGTCACCAGGTCGGCGCCGTCGGCCAGCATCGACGTCGCGTCCGGCTCGTCGGGCAACACCGGGTGCGGCGACAACAGGCCCGAGCCGATGTCGACCACCAGCGGCACGTCGAGCTTGCGCAGTTCCGGCGCCAGCGTCGCGACGTCCACGGCCGAGGTGAACCCGGTGACGTGGAAGTTGGACGGATGCACCTTGAGCACGAAACCGGTCTGCGGGCCCAGCGCCTCGGCGTAGTCGCGCAGGCTGGTGCGGTTGGTGGTGCCTACCTCGCGCAGCCGCGACCCGGTGGATTCCAGCAGCTCGGGGATGCGGAAGCCGTCACCGATTTCCACCAGTTCGCCGCGGCTGAGCACGATCTCCTTGCCGGGGGCCAGCGTCATGGCGGTCAACAGCAGCGCGGCGGCGTTGTTGTTGACGACGTGCACGCCGCCGGCGGTCGGGACCGCGGCGGCCAGCGCGGCCAGCGCGCCCCGGCCCCGGCGCGCGCGCCGGCCCGTCGCCAGGTCGAACTCGACATCGGTGGCCCCGCCGGCGGCGACCACCGCGTCCAGCGCGGCCCGCGACAGCGGCGCGCGGCCCAGATTGGTGTGCACCACCACGCCGGTGGCGTTGATGACCGGCCGCAGGCTCGAGGCGGTGGCGGGCAGCGCGGCGATCGCGTGCTCGGCGACCTGCTCGGGTGCGATCTCGCCCGCGCGGGCCCGCCGCTGCGCCGTGGCGATCACCGACTTCACCAGCGCGCGGCCCAGCACTCGTTGCGCCGCGGCCAGCCGCGGATCGGCGAGCAGCGTGTCGGTGCCGGGCACCCGTCGGCGCGGATCGGTCATCGCGGACCCGAAAGAACATGGCGGAGGCGGACGGGAATTGAACCCGCCAACGACAGCGACTGCCGTTCGACGGTTTTGAAGACCGCGCCGGTCACCAGACCGGACACGCCTCCTTGAGCCATGGCGCCAATTGTCGCAGCCTTCGGCGCGCGGGCACCATGGACGCCGTGACGTACCGATTGACTCAATACGCCCACGGGGGCGGCTGCGCCTGCAAGATCCCGCCCGGTGAGCTCGAGGACGTGGTCCGCGGGCTGGGTTCCAACCCGCCGCGCGACCCGTTCGGGGAGCTGCTGGTGGGCCTGGACAACGGCGACGACGCGGCGGTGGTGCGCATCCAAGAGGGCACGGCGTTGATCGCGACCACGGACTTCTTCACCCCGGTGGTCGACGACGCCTACGACTGGGGCCGCATCGCTGCCACCAACGCGCTGTCCGACGTCTACGCGATGGGCGGGCGCCCGGTTGTCGCGGTGAATCTGCTGGGCTGGCCGCGCGAGGTGCTGCCGTTCGAGTTGGCCGCCGAGACGCTGCGCGGCGGGCTGGAAGTGTGCGCACTGGCCGGCTGCCACCTGGCCGGCGGGCACAGCGTCGATGACCCCGAACCAAAGTACGGGCTGGCGGTCACCGGGATCGCCGACCCAAACCGCTTGCTGCGCAACGACTCCGGCAAACCCGGGACTCCGCTGTCGCTGACCAAACCGCTGGGTGTCGGCGTGCTGAACAACCGGCACAAGGCCACCGGGGAGCGCTTCGAGGAGGCGGTCGCCGTGATGACCACGCTCAACGCCGACGCGGCCGCGGCGGCGCTGGCGGCCGGGGTCCAATGTGCCACCGACGTCACCGGTTTCGGGTTGCTCGGGCATCTGCACAAGCTGGCGCGGGCCAGCGGTGTGACGGCGGTGATCGATTCGGCGGCGGTGCCCTACCTGGACGGCGCGCGGGCGGCGCTGGCGGCCGGCTACCTCTCCGGCGGCACCCGGCGAAACCTCGACTGGGTGGCGCCGCACGTCGACCTGTCCGCCGTGGGGGAGGACGACGCGTTGCTGCTCGCCGACGCGCAGACTTCCGGTGGGCTGCTGATCGCCGGAGAGATCCCCGGGGCGCCGGTCATCGGCGAGCTGATACCGCGCGGCGCACACACCATCGTGGTGCGCTGATCGGGCCCACCGCACTAGGGTTAGGACATGGCCCCGAAAAAAGCCCTGCGCGAAGTGTTTCTGGAATGGCCCGTCCTGCGCCAGTTGCGCTCGACGGACAAGCTTGGCCGCGGCTCGGCGGTCACCTCCAAACAGACCCGCGCGCTGGCGCCGCGCACCACCACGGCCGACCGCGTCGTGCAGAGCGTGTGCCCGTACTGCGCCGTCGGCTGCGGGCAGCGGGTGTACGTCAAGGACGAGCGGGTGGTCCAGATCGAGGGCGATCCCGATTCGCCGATCTCGCGGGGACGCTTGTGCCCCAAGGGTTCTGCCAGCGAGCAGCTGGTGAATTCGCCCGGCCGGCAGCTGCAGGTGCTCTACCGCCCGCCGCGGGCCACCGAGTGGCAACCGCTGGAGCTCGACACCGCGATCGACATGATCGCCGACCGCTTCGTGGAATCGCGGCGCAACAGCTGGCAGGACATCGACAAGAAGGGCAACCTGCTGCGCCGCACCATGGGCATCGCCGCGCTCGGCGGTGCCACCCTGGACAACGAAGAGAACTACCTCATCAAGAAGCTCTTCACCGCCGCGGGCGCCATTCAGATCGAGAACCAAGCTCGTATTTGACACAGCGCCACGGTTCCCGGTCTGGGAGCCTCCTTCGGGCGCGGCGGCGCCACCCAATCACTGCAAGACATGGCCAATGCCGACTGCATTGTCATCCAGGGCTCCAACATGGCCGAGTGCCACCCGGTCGGGTTCCAGTGGGTGGAAGAGGCCAAGGCGCGCGGTGCCCGGGTGATCCACGTCGACCCGCGCTTCACCCGGACCTCGGCGGTCTCCGACCGGCACATCCCGATCCGCGCCGGTTCGGACGTGGTGCTGCTCGGCGCGCTGATCAACCACATCCTGTCCAACGACCTGTGGTTCTCCGAGTACGTCGTCGCCTACACCAACGCCGCCACCCTGATCAACGAGAACTTCAGGGACACCGAGGATCTCGGTGGCCTGTTCTCCGGATTCGACCCTGAAACCGGGCAGTACGACACGTCGAGCTGGGCCTACGACGAGCAGGGCAACGGCCAGATCGAGTCCCCAGGCGGGGGCCACACGCACGGCACCACCGCCTCGGAAAGCGGAGCCGGACAGGAGCACGGTAGCGGCGGCCCGCCGCTGGCGCACGCCCGGGTGCAGCGCGACGAAACCCTGCAGCACCCCCGGACCGTGTTCCAGATCCTCAAGCGCCACTACGCCCGCTACACCCCGGAAATGGTCAAGGACGTCTGCGGTATCAGCCGCGAGGATTTCGACTACCTGGCCCAATCCATCGTGGAGAACTCCGGGCGCGAGCGCACCACCTGCTTCGCCTACGCCGTCGGCTGGACCCAGCACACGCTCGGCGCCCAATTCATCCGCACCGCAACGATTTTGCAGCTGCTGATGGGCAACGTCGGCCGTCCGGGCAGCGGCATCATGGCGCTGCGCGGCCACGCCACCATCCAGGGCTCCACCGACATCCCGACGCTGTTCAACTTGCTGCCCGGGTACCTGCCGATGCCCAAGGCGGGCATGCACGACACCCTGGCCGACTACCTCGACGCGGTCGGATCCAAGAAGCAGAAAGGCTTCTGGGCCAACGCCGATGCCTACACCGTCAGTCTGCTCAAGGCGTGGTGGGGGGACGCGGCGACCGCCGACAACGACTGGGCCTATGACTACCTGCCGCGGTTGTCCGGCCCGCACGGCACCTATCAGACCGTGATGGGGATGCTTGACGACGAGGTCGAGGGCTACTTCCTGCTCGGCCAGAACCCCGCGGTCGGTTCGGCCCACGGCCGCATGCAGCGGATGGGCATGTCACATCTCAAGTGGCTGGTGGTCCGCGATCTCAACCTCATCGAATCGGCCACCTGGTGGAAGGACGGACCCGAGATCGCCTCGGGCGAACTCAAGACCTCCGAGATCGACACCGAGGTGTTCTTCCTGCCCGCCGCGACGCATGTGGAGAAGGCCGGATCCTTCACCCAGACGCAGCGGCTGGTGCAGTGGCGGCACAAGGCCGTCGAGCCGCCGGGCCAGTGCCAGAGCGAACTGCAGTTCTTCTACGAGCTCGGCAAACGGATCCGGCAACGGCTGGCCGGGTCGACCGACGAGCGCGACCGGCCGCTGCTGGACCTGACCTGGGACTACCCCGCCGACGAGCACGGCGAGCCCGACGGGGAAGCGGTGCTGGCCGAGGTCAACGGCTATCGCGTCGACGGCTCCGGCCCGTTGACGTCCTACACCGAGCTGCGCGCCGACGGGTCGACCGCCGCCGGCTGCTGGATCTACACCGGGGTCTACGCGAACGCCACCAACCAAGCGGCGCGCCGGGTGCCGCACGGCGGTGAGTCGCCGAGCCAATCGGAATGGGGCTGGGCGTGGCCCGCGGACCGGCGGGTGCTCTACAACCGCGCGTCGGCCGACCCGGACGGCAAGCCGTGGAGCGAGCGCAAGCGCTACGTCTGGTGGGACGAGGAGCAGGGTCGCTGGGTCGGCTACGACGTCCCGGACTTCGTGGCCGACCGGGCTCCCGGCAGCCGGCCCGACCCCGATCTCGGCGGACCCGATGCGCTGGCCGGGGACGACCCGTTCATCATGCAGGCCGACGGCAAGGGCTGGCTGTTCGCGCCGAAGGGTGTGGTCGACGGGCCGTTGCCCACGCACTACGAGCCGCAGGAGTCACCGGTGACCAACGCGCTGTATCCGCAGCAGCGCAATCCCGCGCGAATCACGTTCCCGCGCAAGGACAATCTGAGCGCACCCAGCGCCGGTGACCCGGGCGCCGACGTCTACCCGTACGTGTTCACCACCTACCGGCTCACCGAGCATCACACCGCGGGCGGCATGAGCCGGTGGCTGCCCTACCTCTCCGAGCTGCAACCGGAGATGTTCTGCGAGGTGTCCCCGGAACTGGCCGCCGAGCGCGGCCTCGAGCCCTACGGGTGGGCCACCATCATCTCGCCCCGCGCCGCGATCGAAGCCCGGGTGCTGGTCACCCAGCGGGTGAGCCCGCTGATCATCAACGGCCACACCGTGCACCAGATCGGCTTGCCCTACCACTGGGGAGTCGGCAGCGACGCGGTGGTCAGCGGGGACGCGGCCAACGACCTGCTCGGTGTGACGCTCGATCCCAACGTGCAGATCCAGGAGTCCAAGGCCGGGTCGTGCGACATCCGGCCGGGCCGCCGCCCGCAGGGCGAGGATTTGTTGCGGCTGATCGCCGACTACCAGTCACGCTCGGGCGTCACCACCGAAACCGGCAACACACGGGTGAGTGACGCCGCCTGGGAAGGAGGAGCCGATGGGTCAGCTGACCGGGCCGACTGACCCGGCCGCGGCGGCCGGATGGCCGGACGCCAAGCCGCGCAAGGGTTTTTTCACCGACACCTCGATCTGCATCGGCTGCAAGGCCTGCGAGGTCGCCTGCAAGGAGTGGAACCGCAACCCGCGCGACGGCGACCTCGAGCTGCTGGGGTCCTCGTACGACAATACCGGCGCGCTGGGCGCCAGCACCTGGCGGCACGTGGCCTTCATCGAGCAGGGCCGGGAGCGCATCGAAGAGGCCCGCGAATCCGGCCGTGCCCTGATCGATCTCGGCATGCCCGCCTTGCCCGGCGCCGCGAAAACCGCTGCTGCCGAACCGGTTTCGCAGCCGCTGCACACCCCGGAGTTTCGCTGGTTGATGTCGTCGGACGTGTGCAAGCATTGCACGCACGCCGGCTGCCTGGACGTCTGCCCGACGGGCGCGCTGTTCCGCACCGAGTTCGGCACGGTGGTGGTGCAGCACGACGTCTGCAACGGCTGCGGCACCTGCGTGGCGGGCTGCCCGTTCGGCGTGGTCGAACGGCGCAGCGACGGCACCTACGCGACGCCGGTGGAACGTCCGGGCCGGCCGAAGGAGGAGTTCGTCACCGGGGTCGCCCAGAAGTGCACGCTCTGCTACGACCGCCTGGTCGAGGACCAGATCCCGGCGTGCGCCCAGACCTGCCCGACGACATCGATCAAGTTCGGCGATCACGACGAGCTGGTGGCCCAGGCGCGCGAGCGGGTCGCCCAGCTGCACGCCGAGGGGCGCACGGAGGCAAGGCTTTACGGCGCCAACGAGAATGACGGCGTCGGCGGCACCGGGTCGGTGTTCCTGCTGCTCGACGAGCCGGAGGTGTACGGGCTGCCGCCCGACCCGCGGGTCTGCACGGCCGATCTGCCGGCCATGTTCAAGCGCGCCGGCCTGGCCGCGGCCGGCATGGTCGGCGCGGCCGCGCTGGCGTTTTGGAGGAGCCGATGAGCACGTCGGAATTCGACAGCTTCCGTCCGCCGGAGCCCCAGGGCGGCAAGCGGCGCAAAGGCAGGCGCGCGGGCCGGCGCGGCGGCGCGGACGGCTCCCGCGAGATGCCGATGGTCCCCGACGCCGAGTTCACCTCGTATTACGGGCGGCCGGTGGTCAAGCCCGCGCCGTGGGGACACGAAGTCGCGGCCTACCTGTTCCTGGGCGGCGTCGCCGGCGGCTCCGGATTGCTGGCGGCCGGTGCCCAGCTCACCGGGCGAAACACGTTGCGCCGCAACACCAGGCTCTCCGCGCTGATCGCGGTCGCCCTGGGTGCGCTCGCCCTGGTGAAGGATCTGGGCCGGCCCGAGCGCTTCGTCAACATGCTGAGGACGGTCAAGCTGACCTCGCCGATGAGCATCGGCTCCTGGATTCTCAGCCTGTTCTCGGCCGGCATCGGCGTTGCCTCTGCCGCCGAGGTCGACCGGATGACCGGCGAGCGAATCCCGTTGGGCCCGTTGCGGCCCGTGCTGCGCGCCGTGGAGGGGCCGGCCGGACTGGAAGCCGCGGTGTTCGCGGCGCCGCTCGCCGTCTACACCGCGGTGCTGCTCACCGACACCGCGACCCCGACGTGGAACGCCGCGTATCGGGACCTGCCGTTCGTGTTCGTCAGTTCGGCGAGCCTGGCCGCCTCGGGATTGGCGATGATCACCACCGGGGTCGCCGAGGCCGGGCCCGCCCGCAAGCTCGCCGTCATCGGCGCGGTCGGCGACCTGATCTGCACTCGGGTGATGGAGCGCCGGATGGACCCGGTGACCAGGGAACCGCTGCATCACGGCACGCCCGGACGGCTCCTGACGGCCAGCGAATGGCTCGCCGCCGCAGGCGGTTTGGGCGCGCTGCTGGGCGGGCGGCGCCGCGGCGTCGCGGTCCTGTCCGGCCTCGCGTTGCTGACGGCATCCGCCGCACTGAGGTTCGGTTTCTTCGAGGCCGGCAAGGAATCGGCCGGCGACCCTCGCTACACGATCGAGCCGCAGAAGCGCCGGCTCGCCGCGCGCCGGGCCGCCGGGGTGACCGGGGACTCGATCACCACCGCGGGCTGAGGGCGCGGCCGCACAGCGGGTCGTAACCGAGGGCGTCGTTTGCGCTCTGTGTAGTCGGGTACTCCGTCACGCATGACGAATTTTGGCTACACTTTGATGACCGAGCAGAGTGGACCCAAAGACCTTGTCCGATATGCGGTTTCGGCCGAAGAGCGCGGCTTCGACTTCCACGTGTGCAGTGATCACTTCTCGCCGTGGCTCACCACGCAAGGACACGCGCCGAACGCCTGGGCGGTGCTGGGTGCGGTGGCACAGGCCACCGAGCGGGTCGACCTCTACACCTATGTGACGTGCCCGACGATGCGCTATCACCCCGCCGTCGTCGCCCAGCAGGCGGCCACCGTGCAGATCCTGTCCGACGGCCGGTTCACCCTGGGCCTGGGCAGCGGTGAAAACCTCAACGAACACGTCGTCGGCAAGGGCTGGCCGACCGTCACGCGCCGGCAGGACATGCTGCGCGAAGCCATCAAGATCATCCGGGAGCTGTTCGGCGGGCAACTGGTGGACTTCACCGGCGACTATTTCCAGGTCGACTCGGCCCGGCTGTGGGACGTGCCCGACGTGCCGGTCGGCATCGGGGTGGCGATG
>NZ_LZMG01000051.1:0-9484 GCF_001673615.1 Mycobacterium sp. 1245499.0 | reverse complement strand
CCATCAGCAGCGCCAGGATGATGCCCAGTTCCACCACCAGGTTGGTGGAACCGATTTCGAACGCCATCGCGGCGGTGAAGTCGGCGCCCTTGCGAAACAGCGACCGCGCCAGCGCCACCGCGGCGTACGAGCACGACGACGACGCCGCGCCCAGCCCCGCGGAGATCGCCAGGGTGCGCGGCCGGTCGTCGCCCATCAGCGACACGATCGTTGAACGCCGCACGACGGCCTGCACCACCGCCGAGATGGCGAAACCCAGGATCAGCGCCCACAAGATTTCCCACGTCATCGAGCCCGCGAGCGTCAACGCGTGCCCGATCGCCGATAGCACCGTCACTGTGTCCTCCTGGGTAAACCGTAGGGCGCCCGCATACCCCGTGCATTATACCCCGAGGGGGTATATCGCCGGCGGACGAGATAGTGGCCCGGCCGCCCGGCGCCTAGAATCGCTGGCAAATAGCCGGGCCCCGGCGTGTCGACGCAAACCCCGGGCCCCGCGCCCGTCGAGCCTCGGCGGGAGCCCGGCGCCGAATATGGATGAACCACCTCGTGCGGCCGTGGCGGCCGCGGTAACAGCGTGAACGGGCGCTTTCTGATGACACTGGATTCCTGCGACCTGGCCGGAAACGGCGCGGCGGGTTGTTTGAGGCGCCCCGAACGGGCAAATACCCGACACACCGGGCTCGCCACCGCTGTCACAGGGACAACACCAGGCACACTGGTAACAACCGGATCTTTGCAGACGCCAGGAGGGTATGGCCGTGTATCGAGTCTTTGAGGCGCTGGACGAACTCAGCGCCATCGTGGAAGAAGCCCGTGGCGTTCCGATGACGGCCGGCTGCGTGGTGCCCCGCGGCGACGTGCTGGAGTTGATCGACGACATCAAGGATGCGATTCCGGGCGAACTGGATGACGCCCAGGATGTGCTGGACGCCCGCGATTCGATGCTGCAGGACGCAAAGGCGCACTCCGAGTCCATGGTGGTCTCGGCGACCACCGAGTCGGAGTCCATGCTCAACCACGCCCGCGCGGAGGCCGACCGGCTGCTGTCCGACGCCAAGGCGCAAGCCGACCGGATGGTGAGCGAGGCGCGCCAGCACAGCGAGCGGATGGTCGGCGAGGCTCGCGAAGAGTCGATGCGCATCGCCACGGCGGCCAAGCGCGAGTACGAAGCCAGCGTCGGGCGCGCCCAGGCCGAAGCCGACCGGCTGCTGGAAAACGGCAACATCTCCTACGAGAAGGCCGTGCAAGAGGGCATCAAGGAGCAGCAGCGCCTGGTGTCGCAGAACAGCGTGGTGGAGGCGGCCAACGCCGAGGCCACCCGGCTCATCGACTCGGCGCACGCCGAGGCCGACCGGCTGCGCGGCGAGTGCGACATCTACGTCGACAACAAGCTCGCCGAGTTCGAGGAATTCCTCAACGGCACCCTGCGCTCGGTGGGACGCGGTCGTCACCAACTGCGCACCGCCGCCGGAACCCACGACTACGCCGTGCGCTAGCCCCGCGCGGCGGTCCACCCGGGCGGCCACGCCCTGGAATTGTCGGGTCAGCGCCGTAGGATTCCCGGTATGACGCGGCAGCACAGCACATCATCGGCCCGCGGCGCAGCGTCACGGCTTGCCGGACCGATGGCGTTCGACATCACCCGGCTCGGGCGGCGCCCCGGGGCCATGGTCACCCTGCGAAAAACCGTGCCCAGTCCGTCCCGCATCGGGCTGGACATGATCGCGATCGAGGCCGGCGCGGACCTGGACCTGGACCTCCAGGTCCAATCGGTGTCCGAAGGCGTCCTGGTGACCGGGACGGTGACCGCCCCGACCGCCGGTGAGTGCTCGCGTTGCCTGACCAAGCTACAAAGCCACGTGCAGGTGCGCCTGACCGAACTGTTCGCCTACCCGGACAGCACCACCGAGGCGACCACCGAGGAAGACGAGGTGGGCCACATCGTCGACGACACCATCGACCTCGAGCAGTCGATCCGCGACGCCGTCGGGCTGGAGCTCCCGTTCTCGCCCGTGTGCACCCCGGACTGCCCGGGGCTGTGTCCCGAATGCGGCGTCTCGCTGGCCGCCGAGCCGGGCCACCGGCACGATCGCATCGATCCGCGGTGGGCCAAGCTGGCGGGCATGTTCAGCGCCGAGTCGGACGAGTCGCGGGACCAGCGGTGAGTTCACGGCAGGTTCTGCTCGACGCCCTCGGGGTTGAACTGTCCGACGAACTGCTGTCCCTGGCGCTGACGCATCGCAGCTACGCCTACGAGCACGGCGGCCTGCCCACCAACGAGCGCCTGGAGTTCCTGGGCGACGCCGTGCTGGGGCTGACGATCACCGACGAGCTCTACCATCGCCACCCCGACCGCAGCGAGGGTGACCTGGCCAAGCTGCGGGCCAGCGTCGTCAACACCCAGGCGCTGGCCGACGTCGCGCGCAAGCTGTGCGACGGGGGCCTCGGCGTCCATCTGCTGCTGGGGCGTGGGGAGGCCAACACCGGCGGGGCCGACAAATCCAGCATCCTGGCCGACGGGATGGAATCGCTGCTGGGCGCGATCTATCTCGAGCACGGCATCGACGTTGCGCGCGAGGTGATTCTGCGGTTGTTCGGTCCGCTGCTGGACGCCGCGCCGACGCTGGGAGCCGGGCTGGACTGGAAGACGAGCCTGCAGGAGCTGACCGCGGCGCGCGGCATGGGCGCGCCGTCCTACGTCGTCACCTCCACCGGCCCCGACCACGACAAGGAATTCACCGCGGTGGTCGTGGTGGCCGAGACCGAATACGGCACCGGGGTGGGCCGCTCCAAGAAGGAAGCCGAGCAGAAGGCCGCTGCCCAGACCTGGAAAACCCTCGACGTGCTGGACACCGCGGGGACGACGCCCAACTAGATGGTGTCTGTCTGAATGCCCGAACTGCCCGAAGTCGAGGTGGTGCGCCGCGGCCTGCACGCCCACGTCGTCGGCAAGACGATCACCGCCGTGCGGGTGCACCACCCGCGCGCGGTGCGTCGTCATGAAGCGGGGCCCGCGGACCTGACCGCCCGGCTGCTGAACGCGAGAATCACCGGCACCGGTCGGCGCGGCAAATACCTGTGGCTGCTGCTCGACACCGAACCCGTTGGGCAGCAATCGGATACGGCGCTCGTGGTTCACCTCGGCATGAGCGGGCAGATGCTGCTCGGTGCGGTGCCGCGCGCCGACCACGTCCGGATCTCCGCGCTGCTCGACGACGGGACCGTGCTGAGTTTCGCCGACCAGCGCACCTTCGGGGGGTGGATGCTCGCCGATTTGGTCGAGGTGGACGGCAGCGTGGTGCCCGAACCGGTCGCGCACCTGGCGCGTGACCCGCTGGACCCCCGCTTCGACGCGGACGCGGTGGTAAAAGTCTTGCGGCGCAAGCATTCCGAGATCAAGCGGCAGCTGCTCGATCAACAGGTGGTGTCGGGTATCGGCAACATCTACGCCGACGAGGCGCTGTGGCGGGCCAAGCTGCACGGCGCGCGACTGTCCGACACGCTGAGCCGCAAGCAGCTGACCGCCGTGCTCGACGCCGCCGCCGCCGTGATGCGCGACGCGCTGGCCAAAGGGGGGACGTCATTTGACTCGCTGTATGTCAACGTCAACGGCGAGTCCGGATACTTCGACCGATCGTTGGACGCCTACGGCCGTGCGGGCCACGCCTGCCGTCGCTGCGGGGCGGTGATGCGCCGGGAGAAGTTCATGAACCGCTCGTCGTTCTACTGCCCGAAATGTCAACCGCGCCCGCGGGGTTGAGCTTTCGAACGCGGATGAGTCAATCGAAGATGTCGCGGCGCAGCGTCCCGGTGGGCAGCGCCGGGTCCACGAACCACTCGTGGCAAAACAGCGCACCGAACACCTGAGGCGGCAACCGCAGCAGCAGCCCGAACACACCCGCGACCAGACCCGAAGCGCCGATCTGGGAGCGGTGGGCGGCGAATGCGTCGCGCTTCTGGCGCGCGAATCCGAAGACGTTGACGCGATGGGTGATCGTGGCGCGGGGGGCGTAGGCGCCGCGGACGATGTCGCGTTCGTACGGCTCCGGCAGCCGCAACAAATGCGCGACATCGCTGACGCGAAGGAGCATTTCGCGCGGCATCGTCACCTCGAGTACCCGCGGGATGGCGGCGAGTTCGGCGGCCCGCTTGCCGACGTGGTGCACCTGGACGTGGTCGCGGTGGCCGTAGCCGCCGTTGGGCTGATAGCTGAGCAGCAGGTCGGCGTGTTCGTCGCGCAGGATGCCGGCCAGCCGCCCGGCCGCCTCGTCGAGGTCCGCGCGGCCGAATCGGGTGCGCCCGGGCGGATCCGGGTAGAAGAGCGGCCCGTAGCCGCTGTCGGCGTACCCCAGGCACTCCACCCGATGCGCCCCGAGAATGCTTGCGCTCAAACGCAATTCGTTCAGCCGGTCGTTGTGGTCCTCGTTGTGCACGCGACCGTCGGTCGCCGTGACCACGACCACCCGGTGCCCGGCCGCCGCCGCCCGCGCCAGGGTGCCACCCGTGAGCACGACCTCGTCGTCCGGGTGGGCATGGAATGCGACCACGGTGGACATGCAAAACAGTATGCCCGTGCCGGAAAAGTTCGGACGCCCGGTAGAAATGAGCCATGGCCGAACTATGGGTGGAACGCACCGGAACTCGCCGCTACACCGGGTACAGCTCACGAGGGGCGCAGGTGCTGATCGGCTCCGAGGACGTCGAAGGCGTGTTCACCCCCGGTGAGCTGCTCAAGATCGCGCTCGCGGCGTGCAGCGGGATGTCCAGCGACCTGCCGCTGACCCGCCGGCTGGGCGACGACTACAAGGCGGTGGTGAAGGTCTCCGGCGCCGCCGACCGGGAGCAGGAACGCTATCCGCTGCTCGAGGAGACCCTGGAACTGGACCTGTCGTCGCTGGCCGACGACGAGAAGCAGCGCCTGTTGGTCGTGGTCAACCGCGCGATCGACCAGGTCTGCACGGTCGGCCGCACGCTCAAGTCCGGAACCACCGTCAACTTCGAGGTCAGCTCCGAGGCGAAAAATGTCGGAGCCTGACACCCGGCTCACCGCATGGGTGCACGGCCAGGTCCAAGGCGTCGGTTTCCGCTGGTGGACCCGCTGCCGGGCGCTGGAACTGGGTCTCACCGGCTATGCCGCCAACCAGGCCGACGGCCGCGTTCTGGTGGTCGCCCAGGGCCCGCGGCCGGCCGGCGAGAAGCTGCTGCACCTGCTGGAAGGCGGCACCGCATGGCCGTCGCGGCCCGGCCACGTCGACAAGGTGGTCGCCGACTGGTCACAGCCCCAGGAGCGGTTCGAGGGTTTCGTCGAGCGCTGACGGGCACGGTCCGGGCGTCCGACGAGCCCCTGGGCCTCACATGTCACACCGGCACCGGCTGCGGCGTCGATGGGCGAATCCGCAACGTGATAGCGCCGGCGCTAGCGCGTTTCGCAGGGCGACATTCACCTTCCGCCCGTGGCTGATGTGACCACTGTGACCAGTGCGTCGACCGCCCGAAACGCCGCCCTATTTCGGGCCGGCCGACACCCCGCGGTGCCGCCGTCCGGGCCGATTTGAGCGGTAGTCTGGCTCGCCGTGTACCTCAAGAGTCTGACGCTGAAGGGCTTCAAGTCCTTCGCCTCGCCGACGACTCTGCGGTTCGAACCGGGCATCACCGCCGTCGTCGGACCCAACGGCTCGGGCAAATCCAACGTCGTCGACGCGCTGGCCTGGGTCATGGGGGAGCAGGGAGCAAAGACCCTGCGCGGCGGGAAGATGGAGGACGTCATCTTCGCCGGGACGTCGTCGCGGGCCCCGCTGGGGCGCGCCGAGGTCACCGTCACCATCGACAACTCCGACAACGCGCTGCCCATCGAATACTCCGAGGTGTCGATCACGCGGCGGATGTTCCGCGACGGCGCCAGCGAGTACGAAATCAACGGCAGCAGTTGCCGTTTGATGGATGTTCAGGAGCTGCTGAGCGACTCCGGCATCGGCCGGGAGATGCACGTCATCGTCGGGCAGGGCAAGCTCGACGAGATCCTGCAATCGCGGCCCGAAGACCGTCGCGCGTTCATCGAGGAAGCCGCCGGCGTGCTCAAGCACCGCAAGCGCAAGGAAAAGGCGCTGCGCAAACTCGACGCGATGTCGGCGAACCTGGCCCGGCTGACCGACCTGACCACCGAGTTGCGTCGCCAGCTCAAACCGCTGGGCCGCCAGGCCGAGGTGGCCCGTCGCGCCCAGACCATCCAGGCCGACCTGCGCGACGCCCGGCTGCGGCTGGCCGCCGATGACCTGGTCAACCGGCAGGGCGAGCGGGAGGCCATCTTCGAGGCCGAGGCCGCCATGCGGCGCGACCACGACCAGGCGGCCGCGCGGCTGGCGGTGGCGTCCGAGGAGCTGACGACGCACGAGGCGGCGGTCGCCGAACTCTCCAGCCGCGCAGAGTCCGTTCAGCACACCTGGTTTGCGCTGTCCGCGCTGGCCGAACGGGTCGCCGCGACCGTGCGCATCGCCAGCGAGCGGGCCCAGCACCTCGACGTCGAGCCGGTCGCCACCGGCGACACCGACCCCGCCGCGCTGGAAGCCGAGGCGGAGCGGGTCGCGGCCGCCGAACAACAGCTGCTCGCCGAGCTGGCCGGCGCCCGGACCCGGCTGGACGGCGCGCGCGCCGAACTGGCCGAGCGCGAGCGCGAAGCCGCCGAGGCCGACCGGGCTCACATGGCGGCCGTGCGCGCGGAGGCGGACCGGCGGGAAGGCCTCGCCCGGCTGACCGGCCAGGTGGAGACGATGCGGGCCCGCGTCGAATCGATCGACGACAGCGTTGCGCGGCTGTCCGAACGCATCGAAGCCGCCGCCGCCCGCGCGCAGCAGGCCAAGGTGGAATTCGAGACCGTGCAGGGCCGGGTCGGTGAACTCGACCAGGGCGAGGTGGGTCTCGACGAACACCACGAGCGCACCGTCGCCGCATTGCGGCTGGCCGACGAGCGGGTGGCCGAACTGCAGTCCGCCGAGCGGGACGCCGAACGCCAGGTGGCCTCGTTGCGGGCCCGCATCGAGGCGCTCGCGATCGGGCTCGAGCGCAAGGACGGCGCGGCGTGGCTCACCCAAAACCACGACGGCACAGGTCTTTTGGGTCCGATGGCCAAGTTGGTCAAGGTCCGGTCCGGGTATGAGGCGGCGCTGGCCGCGGTGCTGGGATCGGCGGCCGACGCCCTGGCCGCCGACAGCTTCGGCGCGGCCCGCTCGGCCGTCGCCGCGCTCAAGGAGGCCGACGGCGGCCGCGCCGCGCTGGTGCTGGGGGACTGGCCCGCCGATCAGCCCACCCCGCAGGCCGCCCCGGCGGGTGCGCTGTGGGCGCTCGACCTGATCGACGCGCCCGCCCGGCTGCGCGGCGCGATCACGGCCATGCTCTCCGGCGTCGCGGTGGTCGACGACCTGGACCGGGCGCTGGCGCTGGTGGCCGCGCATCCCCGGTTGCGTGCGGTCACCCTCGACGGCGACCTGGTGGGCGCCGGCTGGGTGAGCGGCGGCTCGGACCGCAAGCTGTCCACGCTCGAGGTGACGTCGGAGATCGACAAGGCCGGCGACGAGCTGACCGCCGCCGAGGCGCGGGTGGCCCAGCTCAGCGCGGCGCTGTCCGGGGCGCTGACCGAGCAGGCCGCCCGTCAGGACTCCGCCGAGCAGGCGCTGGCCGCGCTCAACGAATCCGACAGCGAGATCTCGGGGATGTACGAACAGCTGGGCCGGCTGGGCCAGGAGGCCCGGACGTCCGAGGACGAGTGGAGCAGGCTGCTGCGGCAGCGCGAGGAGCTCGAAGCGGGCCGGACCCAGACCGTCGCCGAGGTCACCGAACTGGAGACCCGGCTGCGCAACGCGCAGGAGACCCAGCAGGCGCCGACCGAAGATCCCGTGGACCGGCAGCGGATCGCCGCGGCGACCGAAGCCGCGCGCAGCGTCGAGGTGGAGGCGCGGCTGGCGGTGCGGACCGCCGAAGAGCGGGCGAACGCGGTGCGGGGGCGCGCGGACTCGTTGCGCCGCGCGGCCGCGGCCGAGCGCGAAGCCCGGCTGCGGGCCCAGCAGGCGCGGGAGGCGCGGTTGCGTGCCGCCGCGGTGGCGGCGGCGGTGGCCGACTCCGGGCGGCTGCTGGCGCAGCGGTTAACCGGGGTCGTCGACGCCGCGTCCAAGATCCGCGACGCGCTGGCCGCCGAGCGCCAGCAGCGCGCGACCGCGATGGCCGCGGTGCGCGACGAGGTGAACGCGCTGAGCGCCCGGGTGGCCGCCCTGACCGACTCGCTGCACCGCGACGAGGTGGCCAACGCCCAGGCGGCGATGCGGATCGAGCAGCTCGAGCAGATGGTGCTCGAGCAGTTCGGGATGGCGCCGGCCGACCTGATCGCCGAGTACGGGCCGGACAACCTGCTGCCGCCGACCGATCTGGAGATGGCCGAATACGAGCAGGCCAAGGAGCGCGGTGAGCAGGTCTTCGCGCCCGCGCCGATTCCCTACGACCGGGCCACCCAGGAACGCCGCGCCAAGCGGGCCGAGCGTGAGCTGGCCGAACTGGGCCGGGTGAACCCGCTGGCGCTGGAGGAGTTCGCCGCGCTCGAGGAGCGATACAACTTCCTGTCCACCCAGCTCGAGGACGTCAAGGCCGCCCGCAAGGACCTGCTCGGAGTGGTCGACGAGGTCGACGCCCGCATCCTGCAGGTGTTCAGCGAGGCGTATGCCGACGTCGAACGCGAGTTCACCGAGGTCTTCACCGTGTTGTTCCCCGGTGGCGAGGGGCGGCTGCGGCTGACCGACCCCAACGACATGCTCACCACCGGCATCGAGGTCGAGGCCCGGCCGCCGGGCAAGAAGGTCACCCGGCTTTCGCTGCTGTCCGGCGGCGAGAAGGCGCTGACGGCGGTGGCCATGCTGGTGGCGATCTTCCGGGCCCGCCCGTCGCCGTTCTACATCATGGACGAGGTGGAGGCCGCCCTCGACGACACCAACCTGCGGCGGCTCATCTCGCTGTTCGAGCTGCTGCGGGCGCGCTCTCAGCTGATCATCATCACGCACCAGAAGCCGACGATGGAGGTCGCGGACGCGCTCTACGGTGTGACCATGCAGGGCGACGGCATCACCGCCGTCATCTCCCAGCGGATGCGCGGCCAGCAGGTGGACCAGCTGGTGGGCGCGGTCGAGTAAGGCCCGGTGACCGACGCACACCGGGCGACTTGAAACAATGTCAGCGTGTCCCAAGGTCTTTGGATCGCCATCGCGGTCGTCGCTGCCCTGCTCGTCATCACCGCACTGGTGGCAGGCCTGCTGCGGTACCGCCGGCGCCGGATCAGCTTCTCCACCCGCACCGAGCCCGGCGCGATCGACCGCTCCGGCGGCTACACCGCGTCCTCGGGTATCACCTTCAGCCAGACCACGACGGCCGATCGGCTCGAGGGCGTCTACCCGCTGCCCGAAGCCCAGCGCGACCGCTTCCTGTTCAAGATCAACGTCGGCTA
>NZ_LZMG01000050.1:0-8594 GCF_001673615.1 Mycobacterium sp. 1245499.0 | reverse complement strand
GCGGCCGCGACGGCCGTGGGCACCGGAATCTCGAGCTGGGTCAACATCACATCGCAGTCGCCGACGACCGAGCGGGCACGCTCGTCGCTGAGCGTGAAGCGGCCGTTGGCGCCCGGCGCCACCACGATCGTGTTCTCGGCGTTGGCGTCGACCACCACGATGGCCGTGCCGCTGGGTCCGGGGATTTCGACGGCCCCGTCGAGCCCGACGCCGTTGGCCTCGAGGTGCGAGCGCAATCGGCCCGCGGCCGCGTCATCGCCGAGCGCTCCGACGAACTGCACCGTCGCGCCCGCGCGCGCCGCCGCCACCGCCTGATTGCCCCCCTTGCCGCCGGGGGTGTGCGTCAACGACGACGCCAAAACCGTTTCGCCAGGCCGTGGAAGGGCGTCCACGCTCAACGACAGATCGAGATTCACGCTGCCCACTACACAAACGCGTGTCATGCCGCCGACGTTAGTCGGGCCGGGATGCCAAAGCACACCGGGGCGACCGGCACTTTCGACGCCGAATCGCGTCCTGGCAAACGCCGAATATCTCGATGTCCGCGCGATATTCTGCTGCGTTAGGGGTGCAGGATCGAACGAGAAAAGGGCAGGCGATTGACCACGAGCGAGCTGACGGACGCCGAACCCCATACCGATACCGGTCCGGCCCAACCGGCCGCAAAGCGCGTGCGGCAGCGCGCCCTGGCCCGCTTCCGGTTCGGTATCCAGTCCAAGATCTTGATCACGATGCTGCTGTCGAGCATTTTGGGTGTGGCGGTGATCGGCCTCATCGGCGCCGTGTCCGGCCGTAACGCGTTGCGCCAAGTCGAATCGGAACGGTTGATCGAGTTGCGCGAGTCGCAGAAGCGGGCCGTACAGGCGCTGTTCCGGGAGGTCTCGAATTCGCTGATCGTCTACAGCGGCGGCTTCAGCGTCAACGAGGCGATGACGACGCTGACCACCGGATTCGGTCAGCTGGGCAACGCCACGATCACGCCCGCGCAACAACAGTCGCTGGTCAACTATTACGACGACGACATGATCAAACCGATCAAGCGGATCACCGGGGACACCATTGACATCAGGGCGGTCCTGCCAAGTTCCAACGCGCAGAAATACATTCAGGCTTACTACACCGCCGCCCCCCGGCCGGGCCCCGACGGCCTGCCCGTCCAGGACGCCGGTGACGGCAGCGCATGGTCGGCGGCCAACGCCCGCTTCGACTTCTACATGCGCGGCATCGTGACCCGGTTCGACTATCAGGACGCGCTGTTGCTCGACATGCAGGGAAATGTCGTCTACAGCGTGATGAAGGGGCCCGATCTGGGCACCAACATCCTCACGGGCCCCTATCGCGAATCCAAGCTGCGGGAGGCATACCAAAAGGCCTTGGCGTCCAACGACCTCGACTTCGTCTGGATCACCGACTTTCAGCAGTACCAGCCGCACCTGGACACCCCCACGGCGTGGGTGGTGTCACCGGTCGGCATGAACGGCAAATTCGAAGGCGTGATGGCGCTGCCGGTTCCGGTCGCGAAGATCAACAAGATCATGACCGCCGACAAACGCTGGGACGCCGCCGGGATGGGCCCGGCGACCGAGACCTATCTGGCGGGCCCCGACGACCTGATGCGTTCCGATTCGCGGGATTTCATCGAGGACCCGAAGGGCTACCGGCGCCAGGCGATCGACGCCGGCACACCACCCGATGTGGTGGACCGAGCGCTCCGGCTGGGCAGCACCACCCTGGTGCAGCCGGTCGACACGGCCGGGCTGCGCGCCGCCCAGCGCGGCGAGACGGGGGTGGTCAGCGCCACCGACTACACCGGCAACAGGGAATTGGAAGCCTATGCGCCGCTGAGTATCCCCAATTCCGACCTGCACTGGTCGATCCTGGCGACGCGCGACAACTCCGATGCGTTCGCCCGGCTCGGCAGGTTCAGCAAGACGCTGGTGGTGGCGGTCGCCGCGATGATCTTCGCCATCTGTGTGGCCTCGATGTTCGTCGCGCAGGCCGCGGTGCGACCGGTCCGGCGTCTCGAGGAAGGCACCCGCAAGATCAGCTCGGGTGACTACGAGATCAATATCCCCGTCCGGCGCCGCGACGAAATCGGGGATCTCACAGCGGCTTTCAACGAAATGAGCCGCAACCTGGCCATCAAGGAAGAGCTGCTCAACGAGCAACGCCGGGAAAACGACCGCCTGTTGCTGGCGCTGATGCCCGAGTCGGTGCTGCGGCGCTATCGCGAGGGCGAGGAGACCATCGCCCAGAAACATCAGGACGTGGCCGTCATCTACGCCGACATCGTCGGCCTCGACGAGATTTCCAGCGACGTGCCGGAAGACGAATTGGTCGCGACCGTCAACGATCTCTTCCGGCAATTCGATTCGGCGGCCGAAGCCCTTGGTGTCGAACGGATTCGGACGTTCCACAACGGATATCTGGCCAGTTGCGGGGTGGTCACGCCCCGGCTGGACAGCATCCACCGCGCCGTCGACTTCGCCCTGGAAATCGGTCGCATCATCGATCGGTTCAACAGCCAGGCGGCACACCAGCTGGGGCTGCGTGTCGGCGTCAACACGGGCAACGTGGTCAGCGGGCTGGTCGGCCGGTCCAGCCTGGTCTATGACATGTGGGGCGGCGCGGTCAGCCTGGCCTATCAAATGCACAGCGGCGCACCGCAACCGGGCATCTATGTCAGCTCGCAGGTGTACGAGGCGATGCGAGATGTTCGGCAGTT
Source organism: Mycobacterium sp. 1245499.0 (assembly GCF_001673615.1). Lineage (NCBI taxonomy): Bacteria > Bacillati > Actinomycetota > Actinomycetes > Mycobacteriales > Mycobacteriaceae > Mycobacterium > Mycobacterium sp. 1245499.0. The sequence continues at coordinate 5,869 of NZ_LZMG01000050.1, read as the reverse complement.
CACCCCCGCCGGCACGATCTCCGTCGGCGGTACCGACCAGGCCATCTACCGGTTGCAGGAGCGCTGATGAACCTGTTCAACTCGTCGTGGTTCTATTGGGCGATCGGCATCGCGGTCGGGTTGCCACTCGGGTTGATCGCGCTCACCGAGCTGCACGACGCGCTGCTGCGCAGGAACAGTCCGCTCGCCAGGCAGGTGAGCCTGCTGCGCAACTACCTGCTGCCGCTCGGTGCGCTGTTGCTGCTGCTGGTCCAGGCCTCCCAGGTCCCCGCCGGCGACGTTCCGGTGCGCGTCCTCACCACGGTTTTCGGTCTGCTGGTGCTCGTCCTTGTGCTGTCCGGCCTCAACGCCACGATGTTCGAAGGCGCGCCCGAAAAGAGTTGGCGCAAAAGGCTACCCGGCATCTTCCTGGACTGCGCGCGGTTGGTGGTGATCGGCGTCGGCCTGGCGGTGATGTCGTCCTACATCTGGGGTGTGCGGATCGGCGGCATCTTCACCGCGCTGGGCGTCACGTCGGTCGTCATCGGTCTGATGTTGCAGAACTCCGTCGGCCAGATCGTGTCGGGCTTGTTCATGCTGTTCGAGCAGCCCTTCCGCATCGACGAGTGGCTGGACACCGGCACCGCGCGCGGACGGGTGGTCGAGGTCAACTGGCGCGCCGTGCACATCGATACCGGCAGCGGGATTCGGGTCATGCCGAACGCGATGCTCGCCGGCAATGCGTTCACCAATCTGAGCCGCCCGCCCGGCACCCACAAGCTGGCGGTGACGACCACGTTCTCCACCGTCGACCCGCCGGACCGGGTGTGTGCGCTGCTGTCGCGCATCGCTGAGGGGCTGCCCCAGCTCAAGGCCGGCAGCGTGCCGCGGACGGTCCCGGCGGGAGCAGGCGAGTACCGCACGACCATCGGGTTGAATTCACCGGCGGACGCCGGCGCCGCCAAGGCGATCTTCCTGCGCTGGGCCTGGTATGCCGCGCGACGGGAGGACCTGCACCTCGACGGCGCCGACGACGACTTCTCCACCATCGAACGGGTCGAGCATGCGTTGCACACGGTGGTGGCGCCGGCGCTGCGGATCGGCGCCGAGGAGCAGCGATCGCTGCGGTCCGCCGCGAGGATCGTCCGATACGGCGCCGACGAGGTGGTGGAGTACGCCGGCCAGGTGCCCACCACCATGACGTTCCTGGTCGCCGGGCGCGTCCAGCTGACCGCGACCGCCGACGACGGGTCGACGGTGCCGATCAGCACGCTGGTCGAGGGGTCGTTCCTGGGGCTGACGGCGCTGACCCGGCAGCCGAATCTGGCCAGCGCGTACGCGCTGGAAGAGGTGACGGCGCTGGAAATCGACCGGGAACACATCGAACACCTGGTGACGCGGGCACCCCTGCTGCTGCAGAACTTTGGCAACATCATCGAGGAGCGGCGCAGCAAGGTGCGCAGCGCCCGGCGCGGTGAGCGGGTCGGGTAGTGGCGATCGCGAGCGCGGCGGTGCCGGGCGATGCGGGTCGCCACCGTCGGTGGTAGTGGCGATCGCGAGCGCGGCGGTGCCGGGCGATGCGGGTCGCCACCGTCGGTGGTAGTGGCGATCGCGAGCGCGGCGGTGCCGGGCGATGCGGGTCGCCACCGTCGGTGGTAGCGGCGATCGCGAGCGCGGCGGTGCCGGGCGATGCGGGTCGCCACCGTCGGGGTAACGGGCCGCCTCACCCTGGCTTTTTTCGCCGGATACCCTGGTTCAATGAGTCTGCAAGCACCATCGCTTCCTGACTTGCGCCAGGAGGTGCACAACGCCGCACGCCGCGCCAGGGCCGCATCCCGTGTCCTGGCGTTGTTGCCGACGGTTGCCAAGGACCAGGCGCTGAGCTCCGCGGCCGACGCGATCACCGCCCACACCGAGTTGATTTTGTCGGCCAACGCCGAAGACCTCGAGGCCGCCCGGGCCGCCGGGACGCCCGCGGCGATGCTGGACCGGTTGGCATTGGACTCCAAGCGCGTTGAGGGCATCGCCGCCGGCCTGCGCCAGGTCGCCGGGCTGCCGGACCCGGTCGGGGAGGTGTTGCGCGGCTACACGTTGCCCAACGGGCTGCAGCTGCGTCAGCAGCGGGTACCGCTCGGGGTCGTCGGCATGATCTACGAGGGCCGGCCCAACGTGACCGTCGATGCTTTCGGTTTGGCGCTGAAGTCCGGCAACGCCGTGTTGTTGCGCGGGAGTTCGTCGGCGGCCCGGTCCAACCAGGCGCTGGTCCAGGTGCTGCGCGCCTCGCTGGTCAGCGAGGACCTGCCCGCCGATGCGGTGCAATTACTTTCGGCCGATGATCGCTCGACCGTGACGCATTTGATCCAGGCGCGCGGCCTGGTCGACGTAGTGATTCCGCGCGGCGGCGCGAGCCTGATCAATGCGGTGGTTCGCGACGCGCAGGTGCCCACCATCGAGACCGGCGTCGGTAACTGCCACGTGTACGTGCACGACGGCGCCGACCTGGACGTGGCAGAGCGAATCCTGCTGAATTCCAAGACCCGTCGGCCCAGCGTCTGCAACGCCGCCGAGACGCTGCTGGTCGACGTCGCGATCGCCGAAGAGGCGCTGCCCCGGCTGGTGAACGCCCTGCAAGACGCCGGCGTGACGGTGCACGGCGGATTCTCCAAGGATGCGCACGAGGACGACCTGCGCCGGGAGTACCTGTCGATGGACATCGCGGTGGCGGTGGTCGACGGCATCGACGCCGCGATCGCGCACATCAACGAGTACGGCACCGGACACACCGAGGCCATCGTGACCACCAATATGGCTGCGGCGCAGAAGTTTACCGACGGTGTTGACGCTGCCGCGGTGATGGTGAACGCGTCCACCGCCTTCACCGACGGCGAGCAGTTCGGTTTCGGTGCCGAAATCGGCATCTCCACCCAGAAACTGCATGCCCGCGGTCCGATGGGGCTGCCCGAATTGACCTCGACCAAATGGATCGCGTGGGGAGACGGACAGACCCGTCCGGTCTGATGCCCCGCGTGCAGCAAGTGCTTTAGGAGAACCGATTGTGAGTGTGCCCGCCCGGTCCAAGCCGTTGTTCGACGACATCGACGACGTCTCGCGGCGGTTGGCCGAGACCGGCTACCTGCCCGACACCGCCACCGCGACGGCGGTGTTCTTGGCCGACCGGCTCGGCAAGCCGTTGCTGGTGGAAGGCCCGGCCGGCGTGGGCAAGACCGAGTTGGCCCGCGCCATCGCGCAGGCCACCGGCTCGGGCCTGGTGCGCCTGCAGTGCTACGAGGGCGTCGACGAGGCCCGCGCGCTCTACGAGTGGAACCACGCCAAGCAGATCCTGCGTATCCAGGCCGGGTCGGGGGACTGGGACCAGACCAAAGACGACGTGTTCAGCGAGGAGTTCCTGCTGCAGCGTCCGCTGCTGACCGCCATCCGGCGCACCGAGCCCACGGTGCTGCTCATCGACGAGACCGACAAGGCCGACATCGAGATCGAGGGCCTGCTGCTGGAGGTGCTGTCGGACTTCGCGGTGACCGTCCCCGAGCTGGGCACCATCACCGCCGAGCGGACGCCGCTGGTGGTGCTCACCTCCAACGCCACCCGCGAACTCTCCGAGGCGCTCAAGCGTCGATGCCTGTTCTTGCACATCGACTTTCCCAGTCCCGACCTGGAACGCCGCATCCTGCTGTCGCGGGTCCCCGAGCTGCCCGCGCACCTGGCCGAGGAGCTGGTGCGCATCATCGGCGTGCTGCGCGGGATGCAGCTCAAGAAGGTCCCGTCGATCGCCGAGACCATCGACTGGGGCCGCACGCTGCTCGCGCTGGGCCTGGACACCATCGACGACGCCGTCGTGGCGGCCACGCTGGGCGTGGTGCTCAAACATCAATCCGACCAGCAGCGCGCGACCGGCGAACTGCGGCTGAATTAGGAAGTCTGCGATGGCCACTCGCCGTGTCCGACCCACCCGGCCGCTCGCCCCGCACGGGCTGCCGGGCCACCTGGTGGGATTTGTGGAAGCCCTTCGCGGGGCGGGGATTTCGGTCGGCCCCTCGGAGACGGTGGACGCCGGTCGGGTGATGGCGACGCTCGGCCTGGGCGACCGCATGGTGCTGCGCGAGGGCCTCGCGTGCGCCGTGCTGCGCCGCCCGGATCACCGCGAGACCTATGACGCGATGTTCGACCTGTGGTTCCCGGCGGCGCTGGGCGCACGCGCGGTGGTCACCGAGGACGAGGCCGACGACTCGCCCGACGACGGCGCGTTGCCGCCCGACGACGTCGAGGCGATGCGCCAGATGCTGGCCGATCTGCTGACCGAGAACCCCGACCTCGCCGACATGGACGAGCGCCTGGTCGCGATGATCGCTCGGATCGTCGAGGCCTACGGCAAATACAGCTCCAGCCGCGGCCCGTCTTTCTCGTCGTATCAGGCGCTCAAGGCGATGGCGCTCGACGAACTCGAGGGCAAGCTGCTGGCCGGACTGCTCGCCTCGTACGGCGACGAACCCACACCCAGCCAGGAAGAAATCGCCAAAGCTCTTGCCGCGCAGCGCATCAGCCAGCTGCGTAAGCTCGTCGACGCCGAGACCAAACGGCGCACCGCGGAGCAGCTGGGCCGCGATCACGTCCAGATGTACGGCATCCCACAGCTTTCCGAGAACGTGGAATTTTTGCGCGCCTCCGGTGAGCAGCTGCGCCAGATGCGCCGGGTGGTGGCGCCGCTGGCCCGCACGTTGGCGACCCGGCTGGCGGCGCGCCGGCGGCGCAGCCGGGCGGGGACGATTGATCTGCGCAAGACGCTGCGCAAGTCGATGTCCACCGGCGGGGTGCCGATCGACGTCGTGCTGGCCAAGCCACGTCCGGCGCGCCCGGAACTGGTGGTGCTCTGCGACGTGTCCGGTTCGGTCGCCGGCTTCAGCCATTTCACCCTGTTGCTGGTTCACGCTCTGCGCCAACAGTTCTCACGTGTACGGGTGTTCGCCTTCATCGACACCACCGACGAGGTGACCCACATGTTCGGCCCGGAAGCCGATCTGGCGGTGGCGATTCAGCGGATCACCCGCGAATCCGGCGTCTACAGCCGCGACGGCCACTCCGACTACGGCAACGCCTTCGCGTCGTTCGTGCAGGCGTTCCCCAATGTGCTCTCACCGCGGACTTCGCTGCTGGTGCTCGGCGACGGCCGCACCAATTACCGCAATCCGGAGATCGAGCTGCTGAGTCACATGGTGACCGCCAGCCGGCACGCGCACTGGCTGAATCCCGAGCCCAAGCACCTGTGGGGCAGCGGTGATTCGGCGGTCCCGCGCTATCAAGAGGTCATCCCGATGCACGAGTGCCGGTCCGCCAAGCAGCTGGCCGCGGTCATCGACCAGCTGCTGCCCGTATAGCCTCGGCACCGAAGCGCTCGGCGCATGGCCATATGCTCCACTGCGGCGGATTGCGCTCATCTTCCCGGCCTCCGGGCGCCGATCTCGGTGCGTTGCGGGCGCCCGCGGCGCGGACCACGACCGCCCGCACGATCTCAGGCACCGCAGCCATCAGGCCGAGCCACGAAACCGACGTCAAAATCGACCCCGACTTGGCGGGCGTGCCCGCCCAATCGTCATTGCAAGTCGTCAAGTGCAACGGCGACGATCAGGGCGAGTCGTACGTGCAGCACCCGTGACGAACAAAGGAGTTTCGCCAGTGCGGCTATGGCAACTGCCCGCGACCGAACTCGCCAGCTTGGTCCGAAAGCGCGAAGTCTCGGCGCGCGAGGTCGTTGAGGCGGCCTTGGATCGGCTCGATGACGTCAACGGTGCGATCAATGCGGTGGTTGATCATCACCGCGACGAGGCATTGGCCGCCGCCGCCATGATCGACGAACGGCTGCGCCGCGGCGATGAGG